>NZ_CP007474.1:900000-1148904 GCF_000632845.1 Ehrlichia japonica
TGCTTCTTCTATCGATCCTTTCGTTAACCCTTCCTCATCTAGTAAGTTTTCGACATTATAAAATTCTTGAGCTTGCCCTAAACCTTGATAACCTTCTTCTCTTCCAGTAGCATCACTAGTATTGCTATATTTACAAGTCAACCTACTAAATATTCTCAAAAAGATACCATAAAGATATACAATTTTTTTCCAACCAATAACCCCAGCAATACCCATTAGTATTATAGCAAGCAACACAATAATTGGAAAATTATGAAAATAAGTACCTAAAATACCACAATAATAACACTTATGAATGATTTTCAGAGAAACATTTGATATCAATCCACTTATCCCAGTCACAATAACAAGGCTACTAATAAGGTACAAATAAATGTTCCTATTAACACAATATAACATATTAACAATACAAAAGATCATTAAAGGAATCATCACAAGACTAGATATGCCAAATATTTGCACTAAAATATCAGCTACATGAGACCCAATAGTCCCACACAAATTTTTTACAGGAGAGTCAGTTGCTACATTGAAAGATAAATCATCAGCATGATAAGTAAGGATTGATAAAGATACAAACGCTACAATAAAGGATAATGACAATATTTTCACAAAGAAAAAAGTTCTACTAAGTACAGATTTCATACTCTCAACTATCTTACCCAAAATAGTAACGCAAAGCATACCTTACAAAATTAATAAATATTAATAATACAAGAGGTGAAAGATCAAAATTATAGGAAATAGTAAAAGGCAAAATCCTTCTAATAAAACCCAAAGCAGGAGATATTAACTTAGATAATAACAAAAAGACACTATTAACAATCTCATTATACCTATTGACAACATTCAAGGCTATCAACCAGCTTAATATTACCCATAACATTAAAGAGAAATTATAAATACTCAACAGTGTATCAAGTAAATATACCAAAGGATGCATATAAGTAATAGTTCTCTAAAATTAACAATATATATTAAGTATCAAGTGTACAATACACTAAAATTATAGTCAATTAAAAGAGAAAATTCAACTTGAAAAACTCAAGAGTATTATTTATTATGTAAAGTTTACTTTAATTTTTGATCCTCAATGGGTTTATTAGTAACTTCAGTACTTAGTATACTTATACTACTAATTTTATCTGCATTTTTTTCTGCTGCAGAAACAAGCATAACTTCAATTAGTAGCTCGCTTATTCACAAATTAATGTTACGGGGTAATAAGAGAGCTCAAATCATTAACACATTAAGTCAAAAGAAAAAGCTTGTGATCAACACTGTGTTAATAGGTAATACTATCATAAACATAACAGCTTCCTCTATTGCAACAGCAATTTTTATTGAAATTTTAGGACCGCAAGGAATATTGCTTTCAACTGTTATTATGACATTTTTTATATTAATATTTTCTGAAGCATTACCAAAGAGCTATGCTATACTCAATCCAGAAAAGACTGCTTTACTCATATCGTGTCCGCTATCATTTTGTGTATTAATTTTATCTCCAATAACATTATCAATACAATACATGATAGACTTTATTTTAAAAATTCTAGATATGCATAAAGATAAAGAAATCATTTCAGCAGCAGAAGCTATGAGGAACTTAATATCATTACATGACAGTAAAGGAACTATGCTTAAACAAGACTTAGACATGTTAAGTAGCATATTAGACTTGGCAGAAACAGAAATTTCACAAGTAATGACTCACAGAAAAAACTTACTAGCTTTTAACATAGATATAAATATAAATGATCTAATAAAAAAGATACTAGCAAGTTCTCACAGCAGAATACCATTGTGGAAAAACCAAGAAGATCAAATTATAGGAGTAGTACATGTCAAAGATGTAATAACACTAATACGAGAAAAAGGTAAAAACATTACTCAAGAAGACCTTTGTAGCGTAATGACAAAACCATGGTTTGTTCCAGACACAACTTTATTGAGTGTGCAGCTTCATAACTTCTTAAAAAATAGAAAACATCTTGCCTTAGTTATAGATGAGTATGGAGCATTACAAGGAATAGTAACATTAGAAGACGTTATTGAAGAAATAGTCGGAGACATAACAGATGAACATGATATTACTACAGAAGCTCCTATAAAACAAATTTCTGAAAATATATATCATATTAACGGTTTTACTTCCATTAGAGACATCAATAGACAATTACGTTGGAATCTACCTGATGAAGAAGCATCAACATTAGCAGGAGCAATTGTATATGAGGTCGAACGTATACCTGAAGAAGGAGAGGAATTTTTACTATACGGGTTATCATTCAAAATACTAAAGAAAAGTGGTCATACTATTTCTAACATTCAAGTTAACACATCTCCACAAGATATATCCATTATAAAACATAAGGTAGAATAATAAATGCAACCGTTTATGCTTCCACTATAAAATGAGGCATAAAACATCTTTTTAAGATCTAAATAAATGGATCTAACATCTATCACAGTTAAAGTAGGAATATCTGTATTAAAGCCCCACATGAAATTCAACAATTTTATCAAAATTTTTCTACATGATGCTGAGAAAAGAACAAATGTCAGAATAAAAAGTAGTAAAAACACTTAAAAAAAGTTTTATTAACTACAGATTTGACATCTACAACTGTTTTATCCAATATAATAATGAAAAATATACTGTCCAAAATTAAAAAAAATACTAACAATACAAGATGGAAAAATAAAAATCACAGAAAACAGCACTGATAAAATTTTTCAATAAAATTCAAATAAAGAACCACTAACCTAAATAAAAGAACATACATATATTATAGTAAATATAGTATTCTCAAACAGATTTTATATAAACACAAATCATCATTAAATAATAAATCTATTGATCTCATATAGTAAAAGGTAAATTTAAGTGTAACATGTAGTTTAAATATCAAAACACCAAAAGATACTTAAACTATGGTCATACATATAATGTCATCGTTTTTTAAACATGTAGAAGATAAACATGTTATTCATTATGCATATATTTTTATAATAAGTTTATACAATCACTATTTTCAATCGTATAATTACTAGGTGACAACTTTGAATCACTACAATAAGATATTTATCCCACCCAATAAATTTTTTATTACTTAATAATATTAAGATCATAATATTGCTTTACAGCTTTAAAATTCTATAGATCTATAGAATACACATATCTATATCATAATTTCACACATAACAAATATATGTGAATATTCAATAACATATAGACTTACATTTTTGTATAAATTCATATGTAACATTATCAGGATGTTTACTATTTAAAACTGCCGATATAACAGCTATTCCATTAACACCAGTTCTAATTACCGAATCCACATTTAGCAAATTAATTCCACCAATAGCCACAATTTTAGATCGTAAATTTCTAACCCAATAGTTAAGCAAATTCACACCCTGTGGCATAAAATCCATATTTTTTAATGTAGTTGGGAAAATAGGACCAAAAGCAATGTATGAAGGACGCAAACATTTAGCTATTGCTAATTCATGATAACAATGAGTACTAACACCTAATCTCAAACCTGCATTAAATATTTCATTAAAGTTTGCATCTTTTAAATCCTCCTGCCCTAAATGTACTCCATAAGCCTTATACTTTATTGCAAGCTGCCAATAATCATTCACAAATAGTTTAACATCATTTTGATTCGCAATATGAATACCTTCTTTTATTTTTTCTTCTACCTTTTCTATTGGCTCATCCTTAATTCTTAATTGCACCACTTTAACTCCTAAATCAATCACATATTTTAACCAAAACAAATCTGGGACTATTTGATAAAACCCTATCGGATCAAGTATAGGATGAAAATTTTTATCAAAGTAATCATCTTTATTGAGCATAATAGTGGGAAAACATTCTTCATCTAGAAAACTAACGTTCTTAACAGATCTATTAGCAAAAGCTCTAGCTATAACTAAAGCATCTTTCTGAAAATCACAAGGATTTAAACACTTACTTACTAATGTAGATGCTTTATATACAGATAAGAAGTTTTCTTTATTATTAGATGATGCTTTGTTATATAAGAACCATAAGCGCTCTACTCCATTAAAATAATAGTCCCAACACTTACCGTATTTTTGATCTATAACATCAATAACATATATGCTTTTCTTTTTCACAGAGTATAAGAAATCTACACTTCGAACAATATCTTCAGGATCTTCCAACTGAGTAGTACAACAATATTGCACTAAATCCCTTTTATCTACAATACATACTTCATTCAAATCATTTTCAAACATAGAAAAAGCTATAACATCAATCTATACAGGTATACAATAATAAATCACATAGAAATACCAAAACCTTAAAAAAGACACAACATACAGTCACATAACACACTAAATTAAAAAAATCAGCAAACTATGCAACATATTAAAAATACACTCATTATACACAAACTAGACAAACCTTATTTATTGATCACTAAATAAATCATGAAAAAAAACACCTATACCCGTATTACACTGCTATAAGATATATCAATAACAAGACTTGCTATCCCTTAATTGATATTATATTACTAAAATTGATATGTATTTCACATTACAACTTCATCAACAAAATTACCTAACATATAATCTGTTCTTATCAAAAAAGAAAATCTATATTTTATAAATTAGAAAAAGTAGTTAAGCATTCTATTTAATATAATAACACACCTACTACTATTAATGCTGCATTTTATTAAAATACTGAATAATCGTTGCTGCTATTTCCTCAACAGATTTTTGCGTAACATCTATAATAGGCCAACCATTTTGAGCACATATTCTTTTTGTTTCTTTAACCTCCATCAGTACATGCTCATAATCAACATACTGATAATTATTTTGATTCCTCATGGAAACTAATCTGGCCCTTCTTATTTCTATTAATCTATCAATATCAATAGTTAATCCCACAATAAGTTTATCCTTCATATTCGATAGGTCTACAGATAACTCAATAGAATGCACTAAAGGTATATTCACTACCCTATACCCACGATAAGCCAAGTATATACTGGTTGGAGACTTTGAAGTTCTAGAAACACCTAAAATAATTATATCAGCTTGATCTATATCCCAAAGATTCTGTCCATCATCATGTGCAATAGTATAATTAATTGCATCTATACGCGTAAAATATTCATCATCTAATCCAATATTAGTATTAACATATGGATCTCTCTTAACATGTAAATAACAAGAAATTTCTCTAATAACATGTGATAGTACAGGAATACATGGTATTTCCTGTATACCAGCTTGTTGCTTCAAATATTTCCTTAACTTATCATCAAACATTGTATACATGATAAAATTATATTTATCCTTTTCAATCAACGACATTATTTTATCTATCTGCTCATAATCATTAATAAATGACCAGACAAATTCACTGACTTCTATAGCTCTAAAATGTTCTAATGTAGACCTAGCTACTGAAGTAACAGTTTCACATGTAGAATCAGAAATTAAATGCAGATTTAAAATAATAGGGGTACTCATATAAAATAGATTACTGATATAATATAAATGTTAACAATAGCTTCCAAAAAAATTTGCTTCATTTAAGTGCACATATATAAAGAAGATAAAATAAGTAATTTTAAATGTAAATTTTTTATTAAAGCTCTGACCTATATTCTTTATAATACATTCTAACAATCGATATTACCTCACTATTGAAGGAAGCACAGGCAGTGACTACAAATATAAACTTAATACTAGTATTTACATTAACAATAATTATATAACTTATTATTAATTCATAAAAAAATTATAAATAAATTTTAGTAGCACCTAACAAGTAGAATAAATATTAACCTATCATTCCTTACCTAAAAAAACCTATGATTTTACTACTATATATTTTCTTATTATTCTACCATATAGATATCTACTAATCACACATACCTTATGAATAATAAAATCAGAATACAGCATTAAAAGTAACATTATAACTATAGCAATATATATCAGGTAGAAGCCTTATATTTTTACACTTCCCTTACAATTAAAACATAATACATGCCCTCGAGTTACCGACTTCATTTCTTCTGGAGTAACACAAACATCACATGACATACATTTTACACTGGCAGGAATTAATTTATCATCAACTACAATTCTATCATCAAAAGTAAAACAATCACCTTCCCAAAGATTATTCTTATTTTGAGTACTTCTAAAATATTCCAATATTCCTCCCTTTAAATGATACACTTTACTAAAACCTAAATCTTTCATAAAAGCAGTAGATTTCTCACATCTAATACCACCTGTACAATACATTGCTATAACAGGATCTTGCTCTACTTTATCAGATGCCCAAGAAACAGCCCACTCCGGAAAATCACGGAAACATTTAGTTTGAGGATTTATTGCATTCTTAAACTTTCCAAAATTGATTTCATAGGTATTTCTAGTATCTATAGTATAAACATCAGACCTAGAAATTAAATCATCCCAATCTTGTGAGACCACATACTCCCCACATACAGAATTATTAAGATCTTCAATACCTAAACATACCAATTCCTTTCTTAATTTAACTTTCATTTTAGAAAAAGGATTATGTATAGCAAAACTTTTATGATATTGTATATTTTTTAATCTATCATCCAGATTCAGAAAAGAGAAGAACTGATCTAAAGAACTTTGATCATCTGCTGCTATTGTAGCATTAATTCCCTGTTCAGCTAAAATTATAGTACCTTTTATACCATGTTGTATACAAAACTCCCTTAATACAGGTTGAATATCATAATAATTAGATAAATGTACAAAACGATAAAAAGTTGAAACTACGTACCCCATATTATGCTTCTCTTGAACCCTCCAATATACTTTACTTTAATATATTTTATAAAGGCAACACTGTCAATCAAGCTTAACTGGCAACTATTCCACATTACTATAACACATGACACTATATAATACCTTCATATCCTAGCAACAGAAATTACTAACATACAAAATGCCACAACAACATTATCAACAGGTAAAGCTTTCTAGAAGAATAAACACACATATAGAAATTACAACTAATACACCGTATAGATATGTACATTCTATTAATACATGTGCTTAAATTAAATTTATACAGATTAAGTAATAGAACTATTTAAAACACTATAACCGTGTATAAAATCATTAATACTACACGGATTCTTTCCTTCCAGTTGTACTATAAGTGGAGCTAAAACACTATTTTTACATTTAATATTCATATGAGAATCAATGACTGTTCCAGGTTTCAAATCCTGAACATCGTCACCAGAATAATAATTAGCCTTCAATACTCTGAGTCTTTTACCATTAAAAAACAAAAATGCTCTAGGATATAAAGCTCTGATTTTCCTACATATAACCTGGGCTGTTTCATTGCAATCTATATGGAAATCTGTTATCTTATTAGTATATGTTGCATCATCGTCATTCTGCTTAATAGGAACTAAATTATCAATGTTATTTAGTACTTCGATTAACATTGAACTTCCTAAGTTAGATAATTTTTTGCTTAAAGTCTCAATATTATCTTGTTCATCTATAGGAATATCCCTTTGTAGTAAAATATCTCCTTCATCAAATAGCTCATTCATTTGCATAATGGTAACTCCAGTTTTTTCATCACCTGATAAAATTGCATAATGTATAGGTGCTGCACCACGCCACCTTGGCAACAATGATGGATGTATATTTATACATCCGTACTTAGGTATTGATAATACATCTTGTGGAATAATTAACCCATATGCAACCACTACAATAACATCTGGATTTAATGCTAAAATCTTTTCCTGCTCATAATCATGCTTTAAAGATTTTGGAGTACTAACCTCTATACTATTTTGCTCAGCAATAACATGAATAGGTGTTTTAGTAAGTATTTTACCTCTTCTTCCGGCAAGTTTAGGAACTCTCGTATATACAGCAACAACCTCGTGATCCTTCTCTTCAATAAGACACGATAATGCTGATATAGAAAACTCAGGAGAACCCATGAATATTATTTTCATAGCCAAATTTATTAGTTATATACAGTATTATTTATATCAAATATACAAACAAGGCAAGCCTAACCAGTGGGCTATTTAATCATTTACAAGAAAATGTTATATCATAATACGACCGTGTAAACCTTACTACTCATAAAATCACAATAGACATAAAACTTAGATTGTATTCGCTTCAAGACAAACTCAAGCACACAACTTGAAAAAAAACAGACTAAATTTTAGCTCTAAATATAATAGTACAAAACACAAACCGCACAAAATAACTTATTTTAAAGTAGGGCTGGTAGGACTTGAACCTACGGCCATATCGTTATGAGCGATCCGCTCCAACCAACTGAGCTACAGCCCCATAGTTACTAAGAAACATAAACGATGTTTCTATGTATCATATACAACAGTAATTTACAACAAAAAATTAATGCTAAACATTTTAAAATATTACTAAAATACTATTAAATAACCTTAACGCGCATTATTATTATTATTTCATCAAGCCTAGACAACCACATATATATTGTTTCAACTTTTACCATAGTCCTTATACCTGAACAAGTAATCCAAGAAATAACTTATTAACTGATAGATTATTTTATTAAAACAACACCACTCTATATTGCTAGTCTTAATTATAAAAAACCTATTAGTCTATCAAAAGAAGCCATCCAACCATAAAACCAATTCAAAACATAGCTCTAAATCATAATTCTAACTGATAAAGCTATGTGTTACTACACTAAAATAAGAATCAAACCAATAACTCTTAATAAAAAGCTTTTATAATAATTCAACAAATTATACACGTTCTAATGCTGTACTGCATCTAAATCATCAATCCCCACCATATCTTGTGTTACAATATGATCTTGCTTTATAATGTCAACAACCTGGCGAGTCAATGCTGCACTAATTACTTCATCAACATTGGAAACAAAAATTAATTCTAACCCTTCCTTAATATTATCTGGAATTTCTATAATATCCTTTTCATTCCTAGATGGTAATATAACTGTTTTTATCCCACTTCTCAATGCAGCTAATAATTTTTCACGCAAACCACCAATAGGAAGCACCCTTCCTCTTAAAGTTACCTCACCAGTCATAGCAACAGTATTTTTTACTGAAATATTAGTCATTAATGATACAATTGAAGTACACATAGCTATACCTGCTGATGGCCCATCTTTAGGGACTGCACCCTCAGGGACATGAACATGTATATCATTTTCTAGAAATTTCTTAGGGTTTATTCCAAAACTTAAGCATCTAGAACGCACATAGCTATATGCAGCTTTGACAGATTCTTGCATTATTTCACCTAGCTTACCAGTATACTTAACTTCACCTTTACCAGACATTAACACCGACTCTATTGTCAGTATATCCCCTCCTGAATCAGTATAAGCTAATCCTGTTACCATGCCTACTAGATTTTCTTGTTCTATCATACCAAAAGTAAACTTCCGTACACCTGCATATTTTTCAATATTATCCATATCTATACAGATACTTTTTACTTCTTTATTAATTAATATTTCCTTTACTGCTTTCCTCATAAGATTAGCAATCTCTCTCTTAAGGCTTCGTACCCCACTTTCTCTAGTATATAATCTTATAAGATGATATATTGCATCATCAGAAATCTTCCATTCTTTCTCTTGTAGTCCATGGTCTTTATATAATTTCGGTATTAAATGTGTTTTAGCGATTTCTAACTTTTCATTTTCCGTATATCCAGATATATTTATTATCTCCATGCGATCAATTAATGGCTTACTTAAGTTTAAAGTATTTGCTGTTGCAATAAACATAACATTTGAAAGATCAAATTCTACCTCTATATAGTGATCAACAAAATGTTTATTGTGCTCAGGATCTAATACCTCAAGTAATGCAGCCGTAGGATCTCCTCGAAAGTCAGAACCTATTTTATCTATTTCATCCAAAAGAAACAAAGGATTACATGTTTTTGCTTTCTTTATTTCTTTAATAATTTTACCTGGCATAGCCCCTACATAAGTTCTACGATGCCCTCTTATTTCTGATTCATCATGTATTCCACCTAAAGACATATGTATAAAAGTTCTCCCTGTTGCCTCAGCAATTGACCTAGCAAGCGAAGTCTTACCTATACCAGGAGGTCCAACTAAACATAATATAGGACCCTTGGGCTTTTTAAGACGTTTTAAAACAGCCAAAAATTCCAATATCCTCTCTTTTATTTTATCCATCCCATAGTGATTATTATCTAGTATTTTTATAGAATTACTCATATTAATTTTTGAATTCGAATATCTGCCCCATGGTAAATCAAGAACCCAATGAAGATAGCTAGATATTATATTAGCCTCTGGAGACATAAAATTCATCTTTTTATATCTTTTTAAATCAGCTATAAGACGTTCTTTAGCTTCATCAGAAAGTGGTGTAGTATTTATTCTTTTCTCAAATTCACCAACAGAATCTATATCAACACTAGAACTATCACTTTCTTCTAGTTCTTTCTGTATAGCCTTTAGTTGTTCATTTAAATAATAAACCCTCTGAGCTGTCTCAAATTGCGACTTAACACGATTGCGAATTTTTTTCTGAACATTTAATACACTAATTTCTAATTTTAAGAAATCATATATTTTCTCTAATCTTTTAGTAACATTGAACGTTTCAAGAATTATTTGCTTATCTGAAATCTTTATACTCAGATGTGATGCTATAATATCTGCTAAATGACTTAACTCTTTCATATCATAAATTGATGCTGCAGCTTCTGCCTGTATTTTTTTGCTCAATTTATTCCAACTATCAAACTCACTTAATACTGATCTTTTTAATGCCTCAAGTTTATCGTCAATTACTAAATTTACATCCTCATATACAATAGATACCTGTGCTTTAAAAAACATATTATCTTCAACAATTTCTAGTGCTTCGGCTCTACTTTCTCCTTTAATTAGAATTTTGACAGCACCATCAGGAAGTCTTAACAATTGTACAACTTCTGCTATTGTTCCTACTTTATATAGATCATCGGCAGCAGGATTATCAACAGAACCATCAATTTGGGTCAATAATAAAATTTTGCAATCATTGTGCTGAGCAGCATACTCTAACGCATTAACTGACCTTTCTCTTCCAACAAATAACGGTATTACTACTTGAGGGAATACTATAGTATCACGTAATGTAAGTACTGGTAGTAAAGTTTTATTTTTCATAAAATACCTTTAATGTTTTAAAAATAAGTGCGAGCTTACCATTAACTCTTCAACCATCTCCTTACTAATTACGACTTGATCAACATTAGAATTTCCAGGGCTTTCAAACATTAAATCAAGTAATAATGCTTCTAAAATAGCCCTCAATCCCCTAGCTCCAGTTTTTCTTACAGCAGCTTTTTTTGCAATTACTGATAACGCACTGTCATCAAACTGAAGGTTAATATTATCCATCTCAAAAAGTTTCTTATATTGTTTTATCAGAGAATTCTTTGGCTCAACTAAAATACGGCATAAAGTTGCTTCATCAAGCTCACCCAAAGATGTAATAACAGGAATCCTGCCAACAAATTCCGGAATTAATCCAAATTTCACTAAATCCTCTGGCTCAGTATAACAAAAAATATCTTTATCCTTTGACACTTTCTGTACATTTGCTTCAAATCCCATACTACTACCCCTATGACGGGATTCTATAATTTTATCTAACCCATCAAATGCACCACCAAATATAAACAAAATATTATCAGTATTTATTTGTATAAACTCTTGATGCGGATGCTTCCTACCACCTTGAGGTGGTACAGAAGAAACTGTACCTTCAATGACTTTTAACAAAGCCTGCTGTACACCTTCACCAGATACATCACGAGTAATAGAAGTATTTTCAGATTTTCTAGATATTTTATCTACTTCATCAATATAAATTATACCACGTTGTGCTGCATCAACGTTAAAATTAGCTGCTTGCAATAACTTTAATAATATATTTTCTACATCCTCTCCAACATATCCTGCTTCTGTTAAAGTAGTAGCATCAGCCATCGCAAAAGGAACCTGTAAAACCCTGGCCAAAGTACGCGCTAATAATGTTTTTCCAGATCCAGTAGGACCAATTAACAAAACATTTGACTTAGAAATCTCAACTTCGCTAATAACACTTGAATTTGATAAACGTTTATAGTGATTATATACAGCAACTGACAAAACTTTTTTTGAGTGCTCTTGCCCTATCACATATTCATCAAGAACCTTTTTTATCTCTTTCGGTTTTAAATCAAGAGTATCCATTTTTTTATAACATCTACTTTCTTCCTGTAATATACCACTACATAAATCAATACACTCATTACAAATAAAAACCGATGGCCCGGCAATTAACTTGCGTACCTCACTATGAATCTTTCCACAGAAAGAGCAGCTACAAGAACTTTTTTCATTATCTGCCATATCTCTCCAATCTTAATTACTCCACCTCAATATCAAGACGTTTTTCAATAACTTTGTCAATAATACCAAAATCTTTAGCTTTTTCAGCCCGCATGAAATTATCACGCTCCATATTCGTAACAACTTCTGACAAATCTCTTCCTGTATGCTTCACATAAATATCATTAAGCCTACCTTTAATATCCAAGATCTCTTTAGCATGTATCTCTATATCAGTTGCCTGCCCTTGAAAACCACCTGAAGGCTGATGTATCATAATTCTTGAATTAGGAAGTGCATAACGCATACCTGGTTCTCCAGCAGCCAACAACAACGACCCCATAGAGGCAGCTTGCCCTAAGCATAATGTAGAAACCTTGGGTTTTATATACTGCATAGTATCATATATTGACAATCCAGCTGTAACAACACCACCTGGAGAATTAATGTACATACATATCTCTTTTTCTGGATTTTCAGATTCTAAAAATATAAGCTGCGCAACTATTAAACTTGCCATCTGATCTTCTATTGGCCCAGTTATAAAGATTATTCTTTCCTTTAATAATCGTGAATATATATCATATGCACGCTCACCTCGACTAGTTTGTTCAACCACCATGGGCACTAAAGTCATAGCTATCTCCTCTTCTTTATAACCATTAATAAACGCTGTCCAAATTAATCTATTTAATATAATTTTACAACTATATATTCTCAAACATAATGCTTATGTCTTTAGTTGTCATAACCTTTTTGTCCTTCTTGACTAGCTCTATTATATAATTAATAACCTTATCTTCAAGTACTTTCCCACTAATATAATTGGCAAAATTTTTATTAGATTGAAGCATTTTTAATACACTATTAATATCTACTCCATAATCAGTATAATTGCTTTGTATAAAGCCAAAAATATCTTCATTTTTAATAGTAATATTATTATGGCGAGACATCTTTATGAGCAACATACCAAGCTTCACTCTCTTAATTGCCTCTTTTTCTACATCAATTTGTATATTTTCCCTAGAATCATGTATTTCCTTTTTTATTTTTGCAATTTCCTGAGTGACAACACATTCTGGTACATCTATGGCATAGGTATTATCCATATAATCAAATAACTCTTTTTTCATTATAGTAAGAATCATTTGATCAAATTGTTGTTTCACTCTTTTCTTAGCAAAATCTTTCATTTCACCTACATCCTTAAAACCACAGTCTTTTGCTACAGCTTCATTGTCTTGCACATCTTTTACAATATATATACTTTTAACAGTAACTGACATATCTGTAGTTTTTCCAGCAAGATATACTATACCGTAATCATCAGGAAATGTTAGAGAAAAGGTTTTAGATTCTCCAACCTTCATGCCTATTAATTGATCTTCAAATTCTTTTAAAGCTATACCCTTACCTGTTACTAACGCAAAATCCTTGGCAGTACCACCTCTCAAGATTTTACCTTTAACTTTATTTTGATAATCAACAACTAACTTATCCCCTATTTGAGCCATATATTCTGGATCATCTGCTATAACAAAATTAGGCCTTTGTTTTTTTAAATTTTCTATAAATTCATTGATATCATGTTCTTGAATATCAACTTCTATATCACTTAAAATTACATTATCTATATCTATTAATGGAGCTTCAGGCATAACTTCAAAACTCAATTTATAGATTAGATCTTCTTCTTTCTCACTATCATAGTTAGGATAAGAAATAACATTAATATTTGATGATATTATTTCCCCAAATTTATTACTCTTTACAAAATCAGAAGATGTACTTTCAATAATCTTCTTAATTACATCATTTATAGCTTCATTTAAATATTCTCTCTTTACTAAATCAATCAAAGCCTTTCCTACCCTAAATCCAGGTATCTTTACATTCATAGCAATCTCTAACAATCTAGACTCTACTTGATCTAAAAAATACTTCTTACCAATAACAAACTCATATTCCCACTTCAACTTATCATTTGAAACTTCTCTAACTACATAATTATTCAGCATATCACAACACCCTTACTGATACCTAAAGTGCGGATAGAGGGACTCGAACCCCCACAAGTTTCCTTACTAGGACCTAAACCTAGCACGTCTACCAATTCCGCCATATCCGCCTAAACAAACCATCGATACAATATCAACAAAATAATCAAGCACCAAATTATAGCCACTTACAAGATAATTCTCAAGATTTTATAATCAAGTAAATGTAGATTTATAATATAGGTAGTTTTATTAACATTGGCCCTACTTAATAACGATCACTTAATTATATATTTAAATATTAACAACCTTCAAGAAGTGATCCCGGTGTGACTCGAACACACGACCCACTGATTAAGAGTCAATTGCTCTACCAACTGAGCTACGGGACCTTATAATCACTGCCTTAAAAATAGTTAGACTAAACTTTGATTAGTTCTTTGTCAAATCTAAATATTCAATCTTTTACTATTTACTAATAATGTATTAACACAAAGTACACATTTTCAATTAAATTAATTTAATATTTTTTCAATACGGTAATCTTGACTATTAACACTATCAACTATACAATAAGTGAATGCTAGATTAGCATAGTTATGGGGTTTTCATGCTGCAAGGTTATATCACATGAGATTACTAAAAATTTTTCTTATTATTATATTACTGTGTACTATATCTAGTTGTGGTACTTTTTCAAAAAGAGAACGTAGAATTAAGAGCCCATGTATTAATTCAGCACATAGTAATTCTCCTTGTCACAAGTATCATGTCAATGATCATTGGTTAAGACGCCAGTAGATTATCAATATCTTTGTATTAGGAAGTTATGCTGGTCACTTAACATGTATAGTTTTTAAGTATTTTATTGTAGGGTTAATTTATTCTTTTTTTCATGTAGAGGTAGTATGCAATTATATACAATGGTGGCTACATGGTTTGGGTGTGGAAATACAACTAAAGCTCCGGGAACTGTTGCTAGTTTTGCTACAGTATTATTTTTACCTGCTATTATATTCAGTAATTTACTTGGTATATTGATTACTATATTAATAACTATTATAGGATGGCTTGTAATTCCAAAATACTTACTCGATCACCCTGACATAGTCGACCCTAAAGAGATTGTAATAGATGAAGTCATAGGACAATTAATAGCATTCACTATTCCTATAATTTTTTTCAGATATTGTCAATATGTACCTCAAACATTCAATGTTTCATATACACTATTTTATATTAAAATATTTACTATAAGTTTTATATTTTTCAGAATATTTGACATAACAAAAATATGGCCAATAAATATTATTGAAAAAATATCTGGCACCTTTGGCATAATATTAGACGATGTGCTTGCAGGTATTATGTCTTCTATATGTACTATATTTATTATTGCTAAAATGGGTACTTAGAGTGGAAAATGAACGCATTTCTTCTTTAGTAACAAGTAACTTAAAAGATTACATGGTACATACAATGCAAATATCTAATTTAGAGATTCACTGCTTTCAGAATATCACACTTACTATCAACGATAGCCGTAACTCTATACTGAATTTTGCTTTTCACGATAGTACAACAAATGAATGTAATGAACAAGCTATAATAGAAGCTTTAGAATTTTTAAAAAAAAGAAACATCGATGCAACATGGCCAGTAGATTCACATATGAAAAAACTAAAACTGGCTCTTGAAAAACTAGGGTTAATAAGTGTAAGTCTTCCTAAAAAAGCTCTTGCAAATATCAAAAATTACATTATGCCATCTATAAAAGGACCAACTATCACGTTAGATATTGTAAATAACCAAGAAAAGTTACTGGAACTAGATAATATTGCTTCAAGGGTATTTTATAGCCACAAAAATGAAGTTGCAACTTTCTTAAGAGGTTTAGCTAATCACCATGATATTAATAATTCAAGATTAAAATTTTTTTTAACAAAGTGTGATAACGTTAAAGTTGGTATATGTGGAATGTATGTAAAAGATAAAGTTGTTGGATTTTACAGCGATGGTGTACTCCCAGAATATCGTAATAAAGGGATAGCAAGTCAAATGGTATTAGAAAGAATAAAAATAGCAAAAAATCAATACAATTGTTCTTATGCTATAGCTCAATGCATGAAACCTTCTGTAAATCTATATAAAAGATTAGGGTTTAAAATGCTTGGTAGTTTGTCTTTATACACATCTTTGGTGTAGGAATTTACTAGAATTATAACAAGTCAAGAAGATATATTATTATGTTTACTTACATTACCATTTTTTTGTTGATATTTGTTTTAGGTTTATTAATTAATGCTTATTACCGTGCTAACGTCAATATTTGTGCCTTAAAACACAACAATAACCTTATTAACAGTCTACTATCAACTTTAGGAGATGGATTCTACCTTTGGGATGAAAAGCGACGCATAGAAAAATTCTCTCCCAATTTACAAATCCTACTCAACACCGTATTCTATTCTTTTGATGAGTTCGCAGATTTTTTTGAAGAATCAAAAGAACTGCAAAAAAAATTTACCGAAGCCAAAAAAGTTAATAAATCTTTCACTATAGATTTAAAAGGACAAGATACAGAAATTTATTGTGCCTGCTATGGACAAAGTATAACTGACAATAACGGACAAATAATAGGAGTATTACTCTGGGTTCAAAATATAACAAATTACAAATTATCAATAACAAGTCTACAATATGAAAACACAAAATTAAAAGAGAATTTATTAAACTACACTGATATACTAAACAATTTACCATATCCATTATGGAAAAGAGGGAAAGACTCTAAAATTAAGACCCAGAACCCATTTTACTCAGAAGTTGTACAACATAATCTCAACATAGATATAGACCGTAACATACAACCTACTAGTCAAATGAATAATAAAACAAGTAAAAAAATACAATATGCCATAATTAACAATGAAAGAAAGTTATACAATATGGTAGAAATTCCAATTAACAATTCAACTGAATTTATTGGATATGGAGAAGACATAACACGACTTAATTATTTTACTCAAGAATTAAAAAATTATACTATTTTACAAAGAAATTTATTAAATAACCTTCCCAATGCTGTTGCAATATACAACCGAGACGGATCAATTATATTCTATAATAGAATCTTTACAAAATTTTGGCAATTAAATTCCTCATGGCTAGATACTCATCCAAACTACTCAAGTATCTTACAAAAAATATATGAGGATAGTAACCTTTTAGACAAAGAGAAATTTGATTTAATAAATCAACAACAATACGAAATATTCAAGCAGATTACTGAACCATATCATGGCACAATGGTTTTAAAAGATAACACCACTCTAAAAATTATAGTAATTCCAAATTTCAAACAAGAATTAACTTTTATATATAATAAATAACTATCTCATCCTATTGCACCCTAATGCAAGAAATCTTTCATTTACTTTCACGTTCTTCATTCCAAGCCAACTGTATGGATTCAAGAATTTTTTCATTACATCCATTATTATCATCATCAAAATCCGGCAACCCTAAAACCATTAAACGCAAATCCGTAAATCTAGTACTAAATATATCATGCTCTCGATAATGTTTCTCTAAAGAAATAGCAATACTATCAACATCATTCCACTTCATATAAATACCTTTTACTTGAAATTATAATAATCACTTCACTTATATATACAGTACTTTTACCAATAGAAGAAATCCAAATATCTTCCCACAAGAATATTTCATCTGAAAAACTACACAGTTTTATTACTTATAGCATAAGTTCCACGTAATAAAAATGCCAGTATAAAAAGATAACATTCTACATTTTACTAATACTATAAGAACAATATACAAATACAAAAAGGCAATTCTTCTGTTTTAAAAACTACACAATACGCAACTTACTTATTAAAATAAATAACTTAATCCAATACACTAAATGAATACCAATTCAAAACAAACTAGCACTTTATGTGTTCTACACTGTAAAACAATATACAACCACAAAAAGACAATACTTCTATTTTAAAACTACAATCAATACTCAAACTACTTCTTAGAATAAATAATTCAACCCAATATACTAAATGAATACCAATCCAAGACAAACTAGCACTTTATGTGTTCTACACTGTAAAACAATATACAACCACAAAAAGACAATACTTCTATTTTAAAACTACAATCAATACTCAAACTACTTCTTAGAATAAATAATTCAACCCAATATACTAAATGAATACCAATCCAAGACAAACTAGCACTTTATGTGTTCTACACTGTAAAACAATATACAACCACAAAAAGACAATGCTTCTATTTTAAAACTACAATCAATACTCAAACTACTTCTTAAAATAAATAATTCAACCCAATATACTAAATGAATACCAATCCAAGATAAACTAGCACTTTATGTGTTCTACACTGTAAAACAGTATACAACCACAAAAAGACAATGCTTCTATTTTAAAACTACAATCAATACTCAAACTACTTCTTAGAATAAATAATTCAACCCAATATATTAAATGAATACCAATCCAAGACAAACCAGCATTTTATGTGTTCTACACTATAGAACAATATCATAAACCTAAAAAGGTAATGATCCTGTATTTCATTATACACAACTTATTTATTAAAATAAGGACTTAATCAATGTATTAAATAAAATATCAATGCAAAATAACGCAGTATTCAATATATTTTTATACTATAAAAATAAATACATAAAGGTATGAATACTGTATTTCAAACTACAATTAACATACAATTCATTTACTGAAACAAAAACTCAAAATTCACTAATTAAACTGAATAATCATTATGCAGAAACCTAAAACTAAAGAAGCAACCAATTAACCTCACTAGCACTTTGAAAATTTCAAGTTTTTTTCTTCATATACTTTACTATCAATAATTCTAGTATTATATAACCAATTACATATCTTTACAAAATAATAGTATCTTAAATATTTACAATTCCTCTATATTTATTACACGCAGTTTTCTTAATTAAGTATCATTATAAAACTTACTATTCATGTAATGAGTTATAAATGCTCTGACGAATACACCAACTATTGCCGTTATAGGGATTGACAATAATATGCCTGTAAATCCAATCTGCGATC
This sequence comes from Ehrlichia japonica, assembly GCF_000632845.1. Classification (NCBI taxonomy): domain Bacteria; kingdom Pseudomonadati; phylum Pseudomonadota; class Alphaproteobacteria; order Rickettsiales; family Anaplasmataceae; genus Ehrlichia; species Ehrlichia japonica. Next base: position 919,593 of record NZ_CP007474.1, read on the forward strand.
CACACGTTATCATACCAATGATTATCCATATAGGATGTATATCCACTTGTTTTCCTATTAATAGCGGAGTAATGATATTTGATTCAACTAACTGTCCAACAACAAATATCGTTAATACTATCCCACATATCGTCCAACTATTAAACTGTAGCATTGTTGTAATCAAACTCAACATTGCACAGAAAACAGGTCCTACATATGGAACAAAAGTCATTATACCTGATATAAATCCTATGATTAAAAAATACTTTAATTTTATCAAACTGAAACACATGATATAGTATGTAGCCATAATAAAACATACACTCAATTGACCCCTAATATAAGCTGAAATCACATGATCTATCCTTTCTGCATATAGCTTAGCAGCACTTTGATATTTGATAGGAATTAATGCATTTGTACATTCAATAATTGATGGCCAATTACACAATATATAGAATAACAACAGAGGAGTAACTAATATTATAGAAATTGTATAACTAATGCTTATACTAGAATTTATCGCACCAAACAATATATCATCTAAATTTTTTAGTAAACTTCCAAGAATACCTATAAGAGGTTTTATATTTTCGTAATGTAATAAACTTTCAAAAGATGATTGTGGCAACTTTACTGTATTCAACATTTCTTCATAGTCAACTATACTATATTTTTGAAGAAGAGAAGTTATACTGTCTTTATGAATTAACGGTATTTTTTCTATAAGAAACTTTACAAGTGACAACAACTGCGAATAAGCAGTAGGAATGAAACTTACTAAAAATGCTACAATTATAAATAACGAAGATAGTAAAATTATACTTACAGAAAGTCGCCTTGATAACTTAAATCTTTGTAATTTATCTACTAACGGATTCAGGAGATAAGCCATTACTGCAGCAGTACAACATGGAGCAAGTACAGGCTTAACAATAACCATTACCAATACACCCACCAGTATAATAATACCATGTATTATATATTCATTAACTAACTTAAAAAATTGACCGTTCATCAGTTCATGCATATGCATTTTTAGACATTATACTATCTTAGCATTTTTTGCATAGACTAATATATAAAGATTTTTTTATTCATTACCTTGATTTCCATGGAAAGCTCTATCATATTTGTATAAACCACGCCGCACTTATTAATAACAAATCTATAGAAATAAGAGATCTAGTCTTTGTTATATGTTTAGAAAAATAAACTTTTCTAATATTTCCTAGGTCAACCCACCTATACCTACAATCCACAGATTTTTAACTTAATAACCCAAATTTATGCATATCAAACTAAAAAATGATCAAACTTAATAAAAAATGTATATTTTTCATGTTAATAAACCACACAAAGTAGGATAAAAGGGGTATTTCTGTAACAAGTATAAAATTAAAAGAGTTGTTACAAAAAATCTATTTATATGATTACCAATATAAGTAATCACGCACACATAAAAATACCTATATTCAATTTTTCTCTTGTAACCTCTCCTGAATTATAAAAAAAGCAAAATATGGCTGAGGTAAAACTTACAAGAAAAATCTTTCTACCAATGAATCTTAATCTTACAAAGAATACTGAATACTCATAAGCAAAACAGTATAAATTGCTAATAAAATACACCTATTCATTTTGTTTAGCTTACAAAAAAACAGAACTTAGTAATAGGCAAAATGTGTAAATTACAAATCAACACCCAACCTGAAGTACGAAGAATATTATAAAATTATAATCCTTGGTGCCCATGGGGAGACTTGAACTCCCACGATCTTACGATCAACGGATTTTAAGTCCGCAGCGTCTACCGATTCCGCCACGTGGGCGCATTGCATTATATATATTACCTAGAATAGAACTCTATAACCAAATTAACTTCCATAGCTGCTGGATATGGTATTTCACAATACTTAGGAACCCTTAAATACCTTATAGACTTTTCTTGAGTATCAACTTCTAAGTAGTCAGGTACCCTCTGTTCTTGAGCCTGTAATGCAAAAATAACTGCAGGTAAACTTTTTGCTTGTTCCTTTAATGTAACTACATCACCTACTTTTACGATATAGCTTGATATATTTACTACCCTACCGTTAACTAAAACATGCTTATGAGATATTAGCTGCCTTGCAGAAAAAATAGTTGGGACAAGCCCAGAATTATATAAAATACTCGATAACCTAGATTCCAATAACCCAACAAAATTGTCTCCAGTATCACCTCTCTTCTTATAAGCTTTTAAGAAAACATTACGCATCTGCTTACTACTTATAGCGTAATAAAACTTAAACTTCTTATGCGCTGCAAACTGCTTACCAAAATCAGATGGCTTCTTATAGCCCATATTACCATGCTGACCAGGTGGATAATTTCTCGTATTAAATGGATCTTTAGACCTACCCCAAAGACTTACACCTAACCTACGACTTGCTCTATATTTTCTCTGTATTACCATATACCCTTATTTATAAACAACTTAAAACAACACACGAGCACTAAAAACACTCTTTAATATAACATGATACAAATATCCCAGCCTTGCAAATACAAAACCGCATAGGTTTTAGTATCATAATTTTATCAATATATGTCAACGTATTTTTACGAATTTATGATTATACACTTATAACAGAGTATTGCAAATTACATGAGTTTAGTAGACTGTTTACCTACATATTCAGACAATAACATACTAAGAATCTTTTTATAGTCTAGATTACCAACTGATTATTAAATTACCTTTATAAATTCCTTTACATAATATGTAAATTTACTAGCATGGCGGCAGCAACAATATTACTATTATAATGTTAAAACAAACTCACACACGGTAATTAATCAATGCAACTAACATTATTTAATCTCGAAGATAGTTATTCATACCACTATCATGACTACATACTGTTAGAGCAAAATAAAACAACATATAATATGCTAATGAATCAAGAATGGAATTCCTTTATTCTATATGGAAAATCAGGATCAGGCAAAACTCATCTTGCTCATATATGGCAAAAACTTAAAAATGCTATGTTTATTGATCAATACTTAATCAATACTAAAGACGATATAGGAAATATAATATCAAATAGTAGTGCTTTTATCATTGAGGATATAGATAACATAGATAATGAACTATCGATATTACATTACTATAATTATATAAAAGAAAACAAAAAGTTATTACTCATGACTTCCTCCATGGCTCCAAAATTACTCAATTATCATATAAAAGATCTAAAATCTCGTATATTACACACTATGAGTGCAAAATTAGCCAATCCAGATGAAGAATTATTAAAAATTATGCTTATAAAATTATTTGCTGATAAACAAATACACATAGAGCTAAAAGTTATAAACTATATTCTCAACAACACAGAACGGTCCTTTCAAAATTTAAGTAATATAGTAAAATGCATAGTTAGGGATTTACCTTATTATAACAATGGTGTTACAATACCATTTGTAAAGTCCATAATAGAGAAAAATGACCGAGTATCAATATAAAGGTAAAGTATTAACCATAGCTGGTTCTGATTCAGGGGGTGGTGCTGGTATTCAAGCAGATATAAAAACTATATCTGCACTAGGGTGTTATGCTGCAAGCTGCATTACATCAGTAACAGCACAAAACACAATCCAAGTTTACAGTATATATAACATACCACAACATATTATTCAGCAACAAATAGAGGCTGTTTTATCTGATATCAATATAGATACCATAAAAATTGGTATGTTACCATCTTATGAAGTAATAAAGACAGTAGCACTATCTTTACCAGATATCCCTATTGTTGTAGATCCAGTAATGGTATCAGCATCAAATTTCAGATTAATGGATAATAATGCAATTTCTGATTTTATAGAACATATAATTCCAAGAACAACAATAATTACCCCAAATATACTAGAAGCAGAAACCTTAGCTCAAATCGATATAAAAGATCAAAATGATATGATAAAAGCAAGTCAAATAATAAAATCATTAGGGGCAAAATATGTTTTGATTAAAGGTGGACATATAAATCAAGAAATTATAAATAATATTTTACTTACAGAAGAAAATCAAATTTTGAACTTCTCACATAAAAGAACCTTTAATGATGAGTTACACGGTACAGGCTGTACCTTATCCTCAGCCATTGCAAGTTTTATATCACAAAAAATTTCAATACAAGAGAGTGTAAATCTAGCTATTCAATATATCCTCAATACTATAAAGACAGTACCACAAATAGGAAAAGGTAACAACCCTGTATTTCATAACTACAACATCATAAGCACTGATCCCTAATAAAAAATCTTTAGTTTCAAAGATTTCATTTTTACGTTACTAATTCTCAATCTAAATTAAACAATTATATACCCTAATTTTACACATTCTAGGTTGATAATTATAAGACAGTTTTACTCTCGCAGATATAAAGCAATAAACATATTCTAAGTTTTAGAAAGTGAGAATATTTTATTATAGTGTCAATATTGCATACTATCCATTTTAATAAAATATTTTATCTGATAATATCTCACTTATAAATATTCTCTAACAATCATATACACAATAAATTTATTCTTGTAATCAGTGATAGCAAACAATATCCACAAACTCAGCTTTCCCTCAATTCTTACATAATATGTGATTACTATACAGCTTTAGTAGATGTTTTTCTTTGCTTACTTATCTCTCGACTGATATCTTGTTTTGTGCCACATAAAATCTCCTTACTTAATTCACCACCAAGTTGAGTGATTTGATTCAAATCTTTACGACTAATTTTTCTCCTCTGCTGACTCTGTTCGTCTTCCTGCATTGATTCTTCTCTATTGCCTTTCTGATTCAGGATAAATCCATATTTCTCACTTACATGCTTTCTCAAAGTTCCTTCATCTCCACACAATCTAGCTTTACATAGTACACATGTTTTAACCAGATCTACACCTGAATCTTTAAGGCCTAAAAACAATGACTTTGCTGACTGATTAACAGCAGCCACCCCTGCCGTCATTGCTAAACATCTCATATTACTATTATGTATAGCATTTGTTATTGAACTAGGGAATCTTATTACAGCTTCAGCAAAATTACCGGCACCTTTGAGAACAGTAGAACAACATGTTAAACAATTTCCAACAATAGATAATAAAAATATTAATGATGTGAGAAAATACGGCTTTTTAGTACCTGATAAAACCCCAGAACTTGTCCGCATTATTTTCTTATCTACTTTTTCAGCAAGATATCCGCTCAAGCTATTAGCACAATGTGCTATACCAAGTAATACTGAAGAACTTAACCTACATACACATCCAACAGCTAATCCAGCTACATTTAATGGTAACATAAGGAAAGAAAGAAGCAAGTCTGTCTGCCCAGTCTCATAAGATCTAACAGAAAAAGAAAAAGGATATACTTGCTGTTCTGTACTTAAGAAAACATCTCTGTTACCACCTTTCACAACAGGATCAACACATTTTCTACCATCATAAGCCACAACTAACACTTTATTCTCTTCTGATTTAGATTCAAAATCCTTATAATAATTAGTTCCAGCAGTATTTATAGCATATAACCTATGTCCTTGCACATTTACAACTGGTCCTTTATCAGGGCTTATTAATGGAACAACTGGATATCTTTTTCCCTTAAATATTAAATAGTTTCCCTGAATTTCTAAACCTAAATTATGACATTTACTTGACACATATTTACATGTTTGATTTCTATGCAGAACTGGAAGTTGCGCTCTACATACAACTTTTTGATTAATTCCAAAGTCAGGCAATATTCTAAGAAGTGGTACAACGCCAAAATAACTATATGCTTTGCGTACAACACCAAACACCTTCGAAGGAGAAAACGGTATATATCTAGTACCACCCCTAAGAGCACGAAAAAAATTATTTAACATATTCCTCAATTAATACTATTACAATAATTATACATCTAAATATATCATATTATATAATAGTAAAAAAATTAATATCAAAAACATTTAACAAAGGAAGTAGAAATACAAGTACCCTATACAAACACAGATTTATTGATTGAAAAATACCTCAGCCTATATATAGAAAATTATTAACTAGAAATTTTCTTATTTATTAAAGATACAGAAAATAAAAGGCATTAATATCTTATTAAGATATTATATAAAATTACAAATGCTAAAAATAATGTAGTTAAAATCACAATCCCCTTAATAACAAGAAATACAGATATCCTTAATACAAGAGAGTGTATATAATCTTCTAATATGACCTGTACACCTAAAACTGCATGATAAAATGCAAACACAAAAAAGCATAACAAAACAATAAGATCAGTACTACTTACATCTGAAATAGATAAGTGAAGCTCTGGAAAAGACTTAAGTATTAAAGAAATAACACTAAGAAACTTAAATAAAAACCACAGGGAAAAAGGAAGCAAAATACAAGCTGTAACTCTTTGACTCAACCAATGATAAACTGAATGACTAACCATAATTTTATACCATTAACTTAGGAAAAAACTATAAAGTACAAAAGATGAGAATAGACATAAACAAACAACTACTATCCCTGTAATTTTCACTGCAGATTTAGTTAAACCAAACCCTAAATCCCATAAAATGTGCCTTATACCATTTAAATAATGGTAACACAGTACATTTAACCAAACAAAAGCTAACAATTTAAAGCAATATAATGAAATATAAGAACTACAAAGAAAACTATAAACCCCATAAACCATCTGGGGACACAAGAAAGAAGCAATAAAGCACCAAGAAAGAATTAATAAACCTAAAAATAGTATTATACCACTAAACCGGTGCATAATAGAAAGCTTATATACAACCTTGTATATCTGTAAATGCGGTGATAAAGGCCTAATTTTTGACATTATCAAATTTCACAAAAATAAAACAAATTTTAAAGAAATCTATGCCTAACTATAAAGATCAACTATAAATTTCAATCATTCAGATAAAACAATCAGACAAAATAGAAATAAAGACGGCGTAGCACCTTATCAAAACATTACTAAAAAATAACATCAGATAAGAAAGCCTAAAAGGAGGTAATCCAGCCGCAGGTTCACCTACAGCTACCTTGTTACGACTTCACCATAGTCACCAACCCAACCTTAAATGGCTGCTTCCTTTCGGTTAGCACACCAGCTTCGAGTTAAGCCAATTCCCAGGGCATGACGGGCAGTGTGTACAAGACCCGAGAACGTATTCACCGTGGCATGATGATCCACGATTACTAGCGATTCCGACTTCATGCTCTCGAGTTGCAGAGAACAATCCGAACTGAGACAACTTTTATGGATTAGCTAAACCTTGCGGCCTCGCGACCTATTGTAGTTGCCATTGTAGCACGTGTGTAGCCCACCTTATAAGGGCCGTGCTGACTTGACATCATCCCCACCTTCCTCCAGTTTATCACTGGCAGTTTCCTTAGAGTGCCCAGCATTACCTGTTGGTAACTAAGGATGAGGGTTGCGCTCGTTGCGGGACTTAACCCAACATCTCACGACACGAGCTGACGACAGCCATGCAGCACCTGTGTAAGGTCCAGCCGAACTGACTCCCCCTGTTAGGGGGGATACGACCTTCATGTCAAAAAGTGGTAAGGTTTTTCGCGTTGCATCGAATTAAACCACATGCTCCACCGCTTGTGCGGGTCCCCGTCAATTCCTTTGAGTTTTAGTCTTGCGACCGTAGTCCCCAGGCGGAGTGCTTAACGCGTTAGCTACAATACAAAGATAAAATCCTCACATTTAGCACTCATCGTTTACAGCGTGGACTACCAGGGTATCTAATCCTGTTTGCTCCCCACGCTTTCGCACCTCAGTGTCAGTATCGAACCAGATAGCCGCTTTCGCCACTGGTGTTCCTCCTAATATCTACGAATTTCACCTCTACACTAGGAATTCCGCTATCCTCTTTCGACCTCTAGTCTAGCAGTATTAAAAGCCGCTCCAAAGTTAAGCTTTGGTATTTCACTTTTAACTTACTAGTCCACCTACGTGCCCTTTACGCCCAATAATTCCGAACAACGCTTGCCCCCTCCGTATTACCGCGGCTGCTGGCACGGAGTTTGCCGGGACTTCTTCTATAGGTACCGTCATTATCTTCCCTATTGAAAGAGCTTTACAACCCGAAGGCCTTCTTCACTCACGCGGCATAGCTGGATCAGGCTTTCGCCCATTGTCCAATATTCCCCACTGCTGCCTCCCGTAGGAGTCTGGACCGTATCTCAGTTCCAGTGTGGCTGATCGTCCTCTCAGACCAGCTATAGATCATAGCCTTGGTAAGCCATTACCTTACCAACTAGCTAATCTAACATAGGCTCATCTAATAGCGATAAATCTTTCCCCCGCAGGGATTATACAGTATTACCCATCATTTCTAATGGCTATTCCATACTACTAGGTAGATTCCTATGCATTACTCACCCGTCTGCCACTAACAACTACCTATAACCAAAAAGGCTATAGGTAATTGTCCGTTCGACTTGCATGTGTTAGGCTTGCCGCCAGCGTTCGTTCTGAGCCAGGATCAAACTCTCAAGTTTGACAAGCCATATATACATATGGCTTGGACTCATGCAAACAAACATAAATACGTCAATGCATGATAAATAAATATAGCTATTATGCATCGCCGCCTTTATTTCTATTCTATAAACTTTAAACTATTCAAACAACTTCATCATTTATGACACTTAGCCATGGGTTGGATTATCCATTAATATATGATTAATGTCAATACATTTTTTAACATTAATTTTAAAATGATAAATTAGGCAATTCTAATCTTAGCTCCATGTTTATTAAATAATCCAATTATTGTAAGTAAATCACTTGTTTTTCTAACATTTTTTATTTCAAAAAAACTATTAGAAATTATACCTATAACCAAAAATAATACTGTCATTTTAAAATCGTAACATGCATCTACTGAATCCCAATCGAGAATATTACTAGAACAGCCATAAATAATTAAGTAATTTACTCCTACCTCTATCCTTACCCCACATTTTATTAGTTCATCGATAACAGCTCTCAATCTCTTATCCATAAACGCTACATTTAACACCCCATTCAAAACCGTCATACCATCAGAATATGCAGCCAGTATCACCATAAATAAGTATTCATCGATATCAAAATTTTCACTCGATAAACACTCGATTCCTTGCAAGACACTACCTTTAACCACAAGATCCACAACCTCTTCTCCAACTGCATTTCTTCTCTCATTGATAAAGAAAAGATTTGCACCCATTTTTACCAAAATTTTATGAAGATTTTTCATTCTATCGTTCAATAAAACATTCAATATGGTGATTTCTGATCCATTTGAAATTAAAGCGACAATTATAAAAGATAACATACAAAAAAAATCATTAGGAATACATACATCCTTGGAATATAATTCACGTTGACCAGATATATTAACTGTGTTTATCAAATCCTTATCTATAAAACATTCTACTTCAACGTTAAAATATCGTAGCATATGTATAATACTAGCTTGACCCTGACTAGGAGTACTAACTATAGTTGTAGTACCGTACGTATTCAATGAAGCAAACATTATTGCTGTTTTTACCTCATCCTCTTTAGTCTCATATTTTATAGGTAACATGTCTATACAGCCTACTAAAGCAGCTGGTAATTTATTGTCATTCGAAACAAATCTAGCCCCCATTAACAATAATGGCTTCATTACATTACCAATATTTAAATTAGTATATCCACATAAAAAAGACGTAAAAGGACAATTAGATAAACACCCCATCATCATATAAATAGATGGATCATTAAAATACAACACATCTTTTGGACAAAGGAAACCTCCTACACCCATTCCTTCTATAGTGCAAATTCTATTATTTTTATTATATCTAACTTTAACACCAAGCAAATTCAAAGATTTGATAGTTAGTATTATATCACTATTAAAGGCAATATCATAAATCTTAGTCACCCCTACTACCTGAGATGCTAAAATTAATGCTACATGCGAAAGTAAACTATCCTTTACTATATTCACATGACCACATATATGATATGTTCTCTCAGATATGATCACCATAACCACTACTCCTACTATAGTAACACAACGCTAGCAGAACATAATTATCATCAAACTTATCAATCCCTATTTCTATAAACCACATTATCAAAAAAGGCTTACAATAGCATTAGACATATTTCAACATGACCAGATATTCATTACATATAAAAGTATCTAAACATTATTAAAAATTTAAGATACATATAAATACAACACTATACCTTATATACTTACCCAATCATCAACAAGAAGTACCACCAGCTATATATTTGGATAATATAACACATTTCTAAACATTACAATTATCAACTAATATATTTTTCTTTTCTATTACTTAATTAAAATACACTACTTTTAAAAATGTAGCTCCTTCGCAAAACCATAAATACACTTAAGAATAAAAAAAAGAACAATTACATACTACTCCTTAATATATGACTACCATAAAATATGAGATAACATTAAATTAAAACACTATTAATCTCAATATCTCTTACCCAATTTAACTTAAAAATTTCTACAAAGACTAAAGGAGTAATTAAAAAGCTATTTGGCAACCGAATTGTAACATGATTACTTACAAGGACTAGATCAATTAATACAACAGTGGGCCCCCTATCTTTTAATAAACTGGATAGCTCTTTTATTACAATACTATCCTCAGCATTAGCATATATAACCATATTTTTTATAATAGAAGAAATTTTGCTTTCAAAACTATGAATATTCTTACCAAGCAATCTCACTGAAGTACTATAAAAAGCATTATCCATTTCAATAATTACAGATGCACCACTAGTAAATAAATCTTTGTTGTCTTCTATTATACTACCATTATAAAAAACTATTTCATGAATGTTATAAGGATCAGAAAGAGTTACAACTGCAAATTTATCTTTATTCGTAGAACGAACTTTAACATTAGAAATTATGCCTGCAATTTTATTATTATAAAAAGATACATCATCATAATTAATAAACCCTATATTTAATTTTTTTAAAAGATATTTATAATTCTCCATAGGATGATGATTCAGATAAAAGCCTATAGAGGAAAATTCATTATTTAATTTTTCCTCCTTAGTCCAATCATCAGTTTCTGATAGCTTATAATGATTCCTATCATTAAATAAACTAAACTGATTAAAATTAGAATTGTATTTATTATACTCAATAATATCCAAAAATAAAAAAACTGATTCAAAAAGCTGTTTTCTATTGCTATGAATACTATCTAGAACTCCTGCCTTAATAATACTTTCCAATATTCTCTTATGTACACACTTGGTACTTACTCTATCAATAAAATCCCATATATCTTTATAAGCAACATCATCTACTATTTCCTTTGCTGAGTGCTGTCCTACATTTTTAAGAGCTCCAAGAGCATATCTAATAGATGATGTTCCTTCAATAGTAAAGAATACCTTAGAAAAGTTAATATCCGGAGGCAATATTTCAATACCATGCAACTTTGCTTGATGACACAACATCTCTAACTTATCTTTATCTGCTATATCCAAATTCATAGAAGCAGTAAAAAATTCTAGTGTATAATTAGCTTTTAAATAAGCTGTTTGATAACTAATTAAAGCATAAGCTGCAGCATGCGATTTATTAAATCCATAACCTGCAAACTTCGCTACTAAATCAAAAATATAGCTCGCTTTTTCTTCCTCTATCCCATTGTTAACAGCACCATTTATAAAAGCTCTGCGTTGATTATCCATTTCCTCTTTGATCTTCTTTCCCATTGCACGTCTTAACAAATCTGCTTCACCCAAACTATATCCTGCCATTATCTTAGCAATTTCCATTACTTGCTCTTGGTAAATTATAACTCCAAAAGTCTCTTTAAGAACATCTTCTAAAATTGGGTGTATATAATCCGGCCTCTCAAGCCCATGCTTACGTGCTATGTATATAGATATGTTATCCATAGGACCTGGTCTATACAGAGAAATTAATGCTATAATGTCGTTTATACTATCTGGCTTTAGTTTACTAATTACTTCTCTCATGCCTGAACTTTCAAGCTGGAATACCCCAACAGAATCACCTGTAGACAACATTTCATATGTTTTTTTATCATTTAAAGGAATACATGATATATTAACACTCTTACCCCTTCTATTAACTAAATGACAAATCTGATTTATTACAGTTAACGTCCGCAACCCCAAAAAATCAAATTTCACTAATCCTGCTTTCTCAGTATATTTCATATTATACTGAGTAATAGGAAGAAAAGATGTGCTATCATAATACAAAGGCAGTAACTCTTCTAATTTTCTATCACAAATTACAATACCTGCAGCATGTATTGAAACATGCCTATAAAGTCCTTCAAGCTTCAATGATATTTCTAACAATTTAGCAACTGTTTCATCATCATCTCGTTCTTTCTGTAAATTTTTATCCATTTCTATCGCTTCGGATAAAGTAACAGGCCTAACTGGATTATGAGGAATCATTTTACAGATTCGGTCTACCTGAAAATAAGGCATCTGCATAACTCTACCTACATCACGAAGTACAGCTTTAGCTTGTAACTTACCAAAAGTTATGATGTGAGCAACATAACCATATTTTTTCCTTACATACTCTATAACGTAATCTCTCTTTTCTTGACAAAAATCAATATCAAAATCCGGCATCGAAATACGATCAGGGTTTAAAAATCTTTCAAAAATTAACCCAAATTCTATAGGATCAAGATCAGTAATTTGCAAAGACCAAGCAACAAGAGAACCAGCTCCAGATCCTCTACCAGGACCCACCATTATATCATTTCTTTTACTCCAACATATAAAATCGGATACTATTAAAAAATATCCAGCATAATCCATCGAAATAATAATATCCAATTCATAATGCAATCTTTCATAATACTTAGAAACTTGCTCTTCAGATAAATTTTTACCTGTTAAACGATTGTTCAAACCATCAATGGCCTGACTTACTAATTCCTGACTTTCATTTTTACCACCCGAACACGGAAAATGAGGTAACATAGGCTTTCTAGTTTCTGGCATAAAAGAACAACGCTGTGCTATTAACACAGTATTGGAAACTGCTTCAGGAATATCCTTGAACAATTCATACATCTCATCAGAAGACTTAAAATAATGCTCTTCCGTAAACATCTTTCTATCTTCCTGAGCAATATAATTACCATCTGATATGCAAGATAAAACATCATGTGCTAAAAAATCATTTCTCTCTGCAAACAACACATCATTTGTAGCAACCAATGGTAGATCTTTTTCATAAGCAAAACTAATAAGTGTTCTCTCTATAAATCGTTCTTCTTCTACTCCATGACGCTGAAGTTCAACATAAAGATTTTCCTTAAAAGCAAGCAATAACTTATCTATAATGCCATAGTCAATTACATTCCCTAACAAAAGTTGAGCCAAAAATCCATCATGACCTCCTGTTAGAACAATAATGCCATCTTTCAGCTCAATAAGTTCTTCTAAATCTATTCTATTAATTTTGTTAGATTGATTATCTTTAAATGAATTACTAACAAGATTAACAATATTATTATATCCTACTTGATCTTTTACCAATAATACCAGTTCTCCAATATTATCATCACCATAACTTATCATTATGTTGCAGCCTATTATAGGCTGCACACCTGAACTAGATGCACAATAAGAAAATTCTAAAGATCCAAACAGATTCCCTGAATCTGTCAATGCCAACGCAGGCATATTATATTGAACACATAAGTTCACTAAAGAATCTATTTTTATCATCCCATGAAGTAAAGAGTAATCACTATGAGACCTAAGATGAACAAATATTTGACTCATAATTACCAATTAATAAGCAATTTTCACAGTTAATCTATCAAATAATACAAATATGTTTTTAGTAAGAGTTATCAAACATTTAACCATCTCTAAAACTAGAGTATCCTACCCAATACTTAATTTATATTTAATAAATAGATATACAATAATAATTTATAACAACAAATCAAAAAGCAAAATTGTAGTAATAAAAGTTATTGTAATCAGAACGTTATAAAATGGTTTTATGCTTATTTAAAATAAGCAAGAAATCAAATAGATATAATTAACCCACAGTAGATAATCTATGTACATTTTATAGTAATAGCACTTTTACACACTTACTATGTTTTTCATTAGGAATACTCAGATCTATATTTCAAAATCACGAATACTTATAAAAATACTAACTCAGGTCATAATATTAAAATTTGACAACAACATACTGATACACAATTTGAATGACTAAAAATTAAACAAGTTATATACGTTATCCATTATTAAGCAACCTATGTACACCTATAGTAATTATTAAAATTAATATATAGTACTTACACACTTACTACGTTTTTTACTAAGCATACTCAGATCTATATTTCAAAATTGCGAACACCTATAAAGATAATAAATCAAATCACTATATTAAGATTTGACAATAATATGCTACCATACAATTTAAATGACTAAAAATTAAATGGTTATACACACATTATCTGTCATTCATTAAGCAACTTATGTACACTCTATAGTAATTACTGAATAAAAAACACAGCATTCACACCCCACCTGTGAGTATCAAAATACTCAGTACATACCATTAAAAAAAACTACTGAACATTTAAAAAAATAACCTAAGTTATACAATTAAAGTTCAGAAAATTACCTAATAATATCATTCTACACATGCGATTTATTATTTTAGTGATAATAGTACACTTTATTATATAGCAGCAAAATTTCTTTATTTTACACAATTACATTCTGTTTCCCCAGGATCACATTCTGGTGCCAAAGTCGAATAGAAAGTAAAAATAGCATCTTTCTTCGCTACAAATGTATAAGCCACACCATTATTATTATAAAGACATTTTTTTGTAACATCATCACTTAACTTTGTATGCTTAGAAAATTCTTTGTATGCTTTTGTTGCATTCAATATAATTTCATCAGCATGTGTAAAATCACAACCTTTTCTATGGTCAATAGTTAATTGATTGTTAGAATTTCTAAATATTACCCCAATTGTATAAACTTTATCACTTACTTCATCAACAACAGCACTATCATAGTGCCGACCAGCCCAATGATTTTCCTGAGCCTGAACATAACGACCAAAAAAATGCATACCACCTAATTTAAGCGTTTCAGGCTGCCCACACATAATATGAGCAAAAGCTTGTTGATTAAACCATAACTCCGTTAGTTCATCTTTAAACTGTGCCAGATCTGCATTCGGAGTAAATACTTGATGATTTAAGCCTTCATAAAGTTTATCAACATATTCTTTATATTCTGTATTATCCAACATAAGTTTAAAAAAGCTTGCTCTAGGAGCATTACCCCAGTTTCCACAAACATTTAGTACAGCCCTATCAAATTTATTCATTTCAGGAGCAACAGGCAATTCACAGTCACTATCTTCAGTAACTTTAAAAAAAGGATTCATGATAGATTTATTCATGAGACATCCGGTAGAATCTACTTGTTTTTTTACAATCTCATCAGAAACATGAAGACATGAACAAGCAATCAAGCTAACTGGAAAAAAAATAACCCAAAACCATACATACTTACAAATTCTCATAACACCATCTCTCAAATTACTTCAAAAATACAAAATTTAGCATGTAAATTAATAATCAATATCGTTATATTTCGAGATAATCATCCTTTTAACTTAAAAATACATAACATTCACAAAATCCGTACAATAAAAATATTTATCTATCAATGTGTTCAATCGTACAACATAAGAAATCACAATGTTTTATTTAATAGTACAAGTCATATCCAATAATTTCTAAATAATAAGGCTATTGTACAAGATCTTAGATAACAAACTAACATTAAGAAACAGAATATAATCCATTATCACACAAAAATTATTACCATTTAGTAAAAACAACAAAAACTCAATAAACAAAATGCCTAAGGTTAAATATTTGATACATACAAAAAAATTACAATAGTTTATTTTAGCATAGTTAAGAGTTTAAAATATTCACGTTTTCTAAGCAATATAAAAACAATTCGTATAAAAAAATTTAATAATAATGTGCTACTACACAGTTATATGTAACTATATTGATACATTAACATGCATAGTAGCACACAACAAATTGATCCCTATTGTATACAGCTACACTCTGTTTCACCTCTTGCACAATTTGGTGTTAAATCTGCAAAAAATGTAACAATGGAGCCTTTACGAGCTACAACTACATAAGTAATACCTTCACTATCATAAAGACAGTGTTTAGATCTCCTTGACTCTAATCGTGAAGAAAATGCTTTATAAGCATTTGTAGCATGCAGTATAATCTCATTAGCATGTAAAAAATCATAACCCTTTCTATGGTCAACTACTAATTTTCCACTACGATTTTTAAATACAACTCCAATAGTAAATACTTTATCACTAATTTCATCGGATACACTACCATAATGTCTACCAGCCCATCTATTTTCTTGAGCTTGTATGTAACGTCCAAAGAAATGCATACCACTTAACCTACCTCGTCTAGGTTGCCCACACATTATATGAGTGAATCCATCCCTATTAAACCATAACTCTGCTAGTTCATTTTTAAACTTATCAAGATCTGCATTTGGAGTAACCACTTGATGATTCAATCCTTGATATATCTCATCAACATATTTTTTATACTCTTTTTTATTTAACATATCTTTAAAGTCTTTTAGTTTTGGAGTACTACCCCAATCACCACAAATATCCAAGACAGCTTTGTCAAATTCATTAAGCACAGGAGGATCAAGCAAATCATCACATTTATGATATTCCCCTGTTCTAAAAAAAGGATTTATACCAGACGGGTTATTAGCACATTGATTGGATATATCAACTGCAGTTACAGATAATATCAGACAGAATGGCAACAGAAAAAAGCAGAAATATATATATTTATAAAATCTCATAACATTATTTCCTCAAATAATAAAAAAATTAACTTATTTAACGTCAAGATGATTGTACTATTTTTTAGATTTTTTTCCACGTAAAAAAGCATTGTCAAGTAAACTAAAAACATTACAATGACATGATACATAGTACAAAAGTCAATGGATGTCATTCAAAAAATAAAAAGTAAAATTACATCAGCGTTAAATGTATTCAAGATTGAAATAATAGATGAATCTTTTAAGCATAGAGATCATGTTTTTCAATCTATTTATAGTACTTCACATTTAAAAGTACAAATAGTATCTAACGATTTTTTAGAAATAAGTATAATCAACAGACACAAATTATTGTATAAGATTTTAGAGGACGAAATAAAACTGATACACTCAATTTCGTTTTCACTTTATACAAAAGCAGAGTACAACACTCTTTTAGAAGAAAGTAACTAAGTACTACTATATCCAATAACACAGTTAAATAACCAATATTAATAAACAAACATTGGAAAAGATATTAACAAACCATTACTTAATCCACCTCCTATGAAGTACAACAAACTATTCTGTACATTAACATAAAATTCTACTATTTAAGTCTTCCAAAATAAACCAAAAGCAGCATTAATACTAACAGATTATCACATCATATGAGATCACATTATCATCAATTCTATAATCATAGCCACAGCTTATATAACTTTAACCCAATAAACTGATATTTAGTGTAAATCCTATTTATATCCAAAGTGTCACTAAAGAAAAAGTAATTAATCATCATGTATAGATTTTATTATCTCACATTATTATCTTACAAATACAAATCATATAAATATTAGTTTCTCTACGGATATAGCTCTACAACATTCCATTCACACATACTATTATCTCTAGTATACTGATACCTAGTGTGAATTCTATCTAACCCTTCTTGCCAAAATTCCATTAATACTGGAACTACTACTACCCCAACCCAATAATCTGGTCTAGGTATTGGTTTTTCATGAAACTCTATCTTCATTCTTTCCATTAACGCAATAAAATCTTCCCTATTCTCTAAAATGCTTGACTGCTTGGAACACCAAGCACCTATTTGACTACCACGAGGCCTAGATGCATAATATGCATCTGCATCTTGACAAGATAGCATTTTTATTTCACCTTCAATCCTAACTTGCTTAGAAATATGACTCCAATCAAAAACAAGAGCAACAAGAGGATTTGCTGTCATTTCTTTCCCTTTACGGCTATTCATATTTGTAAAAAATACAAAACCTTGATCACTATATTTTTTTAATAACACAACCCTTGCTGAAGGTTTTAAAGCTTCACTACATGTAGCAAGTACCATTGCTGTAGGATCTTTATGTTCAGAAGAAACTTCTAATACCTCATTGTACCATAAATCAAACAATTCAATAGGATCCTTATTAATCATATTTTACCTTTAATATTAACTAACAGACTACCACTACATTCACACAATCCATATAATAAGGCTTCTTACTTTATTCAATCAAATTACCCAAATTATTGTATAATATTCTTATCATAAATCGGTAATATTCATAAAAAAACAATACAATAGTTCTTTACAGTATATAATAAGAATATTCAACTAAATCATACCTGCTATATATCTTTCAGATTATCTATCTTGTATTTCCTAATTTATAGCAGAATTAACAGTATTTCTTCGGAATAAAAATAAAAAATTCTGAACAAGCGAAGTTACTTCATAGTAAAATATGTCCTTCATTCATCAATCATTGGCTACATTACCTATTTACTAAACAGTAAACTCTTAATTAGATAAATATTTTTAGTATACAAAACCCTATTGAAAATATACCCTAATATAACATATGCACTACAAGTTAAAACCATATAACACACACTTTCACTTAATCTCTAATACATAAAACTATAGACGGTTAATCCCCTCATCACTTAAAAGCATGTTACAAAAATCATTTATATTATTTTCATTCTCCTGTACAATCTTTTGAGCATCTCTCTTAACATTTTGTATATTTCCTGGAGAAGCATCGCTAAAATCACATTTAGAATATGTTATATTACCGGAAATTCTACAATATGTATCATCTTCTTTTATAATTCTAGACATTTGATAATCTATAGCATCCAAGCCAGCATCAATGATAACAAACAGTATCTTATCAGCCCAATACAATAACGAATTTTGCAAACCTGAAAAATCTTTATTTACAGTACCACATCCCACAGACAAACAACATAATTTTTCATTTGGATACAACACTTGCGCTGCAGCATATGCTGCTATAATAGGATTATTACATACAATAGAACTATCAACCAACAATTTCTTTTTATTATCTACAACTATCTTTTTAGGAGTAAAATAAGTAGGAGCAGCTACAGCACCTCTTGTAATATCAGACACTTTTATATCACGATATTTATCTGTCCAACTTCTAAACATTACTGTTTGACTAGCATACAAATCATAACTTGGAACAATAAAATTTGTTATCAAGTCTTTCATTACAACATCTCCAAATATTTCTTTTAGCACTGAATTCAAATTTTTATCGGAATATTTAGGCCCAACAATTAACGAAAAAATACTCGAGTTAGAGAAAATCTTCCCAGAATATTTTAACATCAAATCTAACAAATCACTTGTATTGTACTTAGGTGTACCATCAACATTCTTAAGGCACAGTGCACCACCTATAAGACTACCAACTGAACTACCTGATACCAAGTCAAACACCTGACATAATGGTTTATTTATTCTTTTCTCTATTTCCTGCAGTATAGTTGCTGCTACTATACCTCTAACTCCACCCCCATCTATTGATAAAATATATTTAGTCATAACTATACCTCACGTACTTCATTATTTAACTCTATTTAAAAATATAAACTGATATTATACTAGATTTACAATAATACAAAACAATGTATCTGATATCCATAACTCTTTTCTCAGCATATCAGTATAATAATTCTTTTTTACAGATTATTAATATATCTCTTAACACATAAAATAAGGTTATAATATGTTTTCATTAGCAACAATATACTCTGTCTTTCTTGTATTTTTAATATATTAGCATTACTTACTTATTGCTTTTATTGAAAAACTAACAACACATAGTATAGTTCTATATAGAACTACAAAGAAACATCACTATTAACATAAATCTCACACAGTAATTAAGGTATACGAATCTGCATATCTGAAAAACTTACCTGAAGATTAATCAGGAAGAAAGCCTATTTGCTATAAATCTTGCACCTATCTCTATACCAGTACTATTGATACTATGATCTAATCCAGAAATTGCATGACTTTCCAAAGGTACATCATTATTCAATAAAAACTCAACAGCACCATCAAAAAATGAAAATGGTACTACTTCGTCTTGTGTCCCGTGAATTACACAAATATCAGGTTTCACATTTATTCTATGTTTTAAGTAACTTGGACATATTATAGCTCCTGAATAAGATATTACAGAAGCACATTTTTTCTTCCTTAATAATGCTATATGTACTGCTAACATTGCCCCCTGGGAAAATCCAACTAAAACTAATTTATCGTTATTTAACCCAATATTTTTTAATTGTAGATCTATAAAATTATTTACAATCAAGGCTGCCTTTTCCATATCAGAAAATATTACATCTTCCGAAAAATCACGTCCGTTGAACCATGCATATCCTGTATCTCCATATTTTATATGAGCATTAGGAGCTATAAAGTAAGCGTCAGGTAAGAGTTTACCCATTAAATGCCCTACTGATAGTATACTATTACCAGTTGCTCCTCTTCCATGAAGTAGTACAACTAAAATATTAGCAGAACTACCAGAACTAAAACTAGGTCCATTAATAATTACACTCACAACATCTCTCCTACATATTAATAACCGTAAATATATATCACTATTTACCAAACAAAAAACACTAAATATGTATAAACAATAGTAATAGAATTACCAATAAGAAAACTCTTATATCAAACTGCAGTCATAACAACACATATAAATTAAAACATTTGTACTCAACATCATACGTAAATTTTTCAATCCAGCAATTAGCTTTAATATTTACCACATTTAAAGAGCTAAGAGAACCATTCCACCTACTTCGCCTGCATAATACGATACCTTACATATGCACAAACAAAATTTATGGGCAATATTACTCTTCTCAATGTAAAAATATTAAATATTAAGGATATTAAAATCATTATTTAATTATTATATGCATCGAATACATTACTAAATTCTTTTTTATAACAATGTTTCTATAACAAAATACACATTAATCACATAAAAAAGCTAAATATCATTGTAATTTTTAGTTGTTTACAAGATAATATCACAATAAGTCATAACAAAAAGCAATCATATGAAAAATCCTTTATGGGGAGGAAGATTTAGTACATCCCCTAGTGATATTATGAAAAAGATTAACGAATCAATATCGTTCGATAAAACGCTGTATGAAGAGGATATAGCTGGATCAATAGCACACTGCAAAATGTTAGTTAACCAAAAAATTATTAGCAAATATGAAGGACAACTTATTATTCATGGATTAGAGGTAATACTCAACCAAATCTCATCTGGTACTTTTGAGTTTAGTACAGATCTAGAAGATATACACATGAATATAGAATATAACCTACAAAAAATGATAGGTAGTATTGCAGGAAAATTGCACACTGCAAGATCCCGCAATGACCAAGTTGCAACAGATTTTAAACTTTGGATACGGAAATCAATAGTAAGATTAGAGACTCAGTTACATGGATTACAACAAACTATACTTAATATAGCCGAAGCTAATTATAATACTATTATGCCAGGATTTACACATCTACAAATTGCTCAACCTGTAACGTTAGGTCATCATTTAATGGCATATTTTGAAATGTTAAAAAGAGATCGCTCACGCTGGCAAGATCTATATAAACGTATGAACCAATGTCCTGCTGGATCTGCAGCATTAGCAGGAACATCTTTTCCAATAGATAGATATTTTATTTCACAAGAATTAAGGTTCGATAGTCCAACAGATAATTCTATAGACACAGTATCAGATAGAGATTATGTTATTGAATTTTTATCAAATGCTTCAATATGCATAATGCATTTATCAAGATTAGCGGAAGAGATTATACTCTGGTGCAGTTATAATTTTAAATTTATAACACTTTCTGATGACATCACGACCGGAAGTTCAATAATGCCACAAAAGAAAAATCCCGATGCAGCAGAACTTATTAGAGGAAAGACAGGCAGGATTTTCGCATCACTAAGCCAAGTACTAGTTGTTATGAAAGGACTCCCACTAGCATATAGCAAAGACATGCAAGAAGATAAAGAACCTTTATTTGACGCAGCACATAACTTAATGCTGTGTATAGAAGCAATGAATAGTATGTTAAATAACATAACCATTAATAAAAACAATATGCTAAAAGCTGCAGAACATGACTATTCAACAGCAACAGATCTCGCAGATTGGTTAGTAAAAAATCTTCATCTTTCATTTAGAGAATCTCATCAAATTACCGGCCAAATAGTTAAGTTAGCCGAACAAAATCACTGTAAATTAGATGAATTAACTTTAGAACAAATGCAAACAATCATTCCTTCTATAACTGAAGATGTCCTTTCAATATTATCAGTAGAAAATTCAGTAGCTAGTAAAACTAGCTATGGAGGAACTGCTCCTGCTAATGTAATGGAGGCAATAAAAAAAGGTAAATCATACCTTAGCAATATTATTCCTTTACACTCAGAAAATAAAAGTAATGAATAATATGAATACTACCACATTTTAAGATAACCATATTGTAACAAATAATTAAGTTGCAATTTGGATAATATGAATCATCATTTGTCTATACACCTCTTGGAATTATTAATATTAAACAAAACATCAAACAGATAAGATGTTCAATTATATTCCTACCCAACTTTTAATATAAACAATTAACAAGAAAAATAATGATACATTTCAAGTATTAATTTTTTATCAGCTTGAAGCTTCACTAGTACAAAATAACTTGATTAATATTACTAGATAGTATCATTAACTAAAACTCCGAAATTAACAATTTGTAGATGTAATGTTCTACGAATTACTATACTACTAGCAAATTCATCTAATACTTTATTAACAACCAAATAATATTTATCTTTATAAGAATCATTTTCTCATGATATAACAAAAGAGTTATTATAATCAATAACATAACCTTAGTTAATGCACTAGAATCCCATTTTTTAATGCATCAAGATTATGTGTTATTAGTAGAACTTAGTACAGTACTCATAAAAAAACAACTAATAGATTTTAACACTGTAATATTTTAAGAAAGCAGACAATTATCCTCATAATGTACAACAATATTATACACATTAAGTATTTTTCATTTTACAAAATTAATTTACAGAACACATTTTTATATATAAACAAATGCAAACTACATTTGAATACTGACTTTACAAATCATAATAAACAACCAAGTATACCCTCTCAACTAGAAGTCTATGCAACATTAAAAACCATAATTAACATAGACTCTATGTTAGTATAAAACGATAATCTAATTAACTAGATCAATACCTATTATAAGATTAACCATATCCGCTAATCTTACTTTGACTGTACATACATCAGTATTCTATTAACTACATCTCAACATTGTAATCATAATGTATTTTAAATAACTCATTGTTTCTGTTAAACATAGTACTCTTTATGAATCCAAGAACATTATTGTTTATTTACAAGCATTATATGTACTACACTATGATCCTCCTGAGAAATACTATGTACACAGTTATTTTTTATATTATCTACAACATTAGCTAATAATATTCCATTCAAATGATCAAGTTCATGCTGCATGCATCTAGAAAGCCAACCATAGACTCTTACTATACATTCATTCCCCAATAAATCTGTATACCTTAAATCCATATGTTTTGGTCTTGTAATATTAATTAGTCCATATGCTTTAGCAGACGAACAACCCTCAAACAAATCAACAGTTTCAGCAGAAAAGCTGAGGACTTCAGGATTTATACATATCATATTTTTACCATGTAATGAATGATTCCCAGACAAAACCTTCATATCCTGTGCGACATCAAACAATCCACTAAACATATTGATGATAAACATTCTACTATGATTACCAAGTTGAACTGCAGATAAACCTACAGTCTTACTATGTTCCATAACTTTCATCATGTCATTAGCTAGTGCTATAACTTCTTGATCTATCTTTTCAATAGGATGAGATATAGCATGCAAATTTCGTAAATCTTGAACATTATCAACAGATAAGATATTCATATTATATTCCTCTCAACTTTTAGTATAAGCAATTTACACTATAATTCTATATGTTTTATTATCTTAACAGTTGTTATACACATTTATTAGTTATACAAGTAGTATTTTTATAAAAAACTGATATAATCAATACATATGCATGTAAATTAATCATTAAATACTGTGTTATTACAACAGATATTCACTAATCCATTATTCTGTATACCACCAGAAATTGCACATAAATTAGTAATTTTTGCATTAAAAAATAACTTTATCCCTGTAAAAAAAATCGAAATCCCAAGATCTCTTAATATACAAGTCTTCAATAAGCTTTTAAGAACCCCCATAGGAGTTGCAGCTGGATTTGATAAAAACGCAGAAGTAATACAACCCTTACTATCCGCTGGTTTTGGATTCGTCGAAGTAGGGACAGTAACAAAATATCCTCAAAGTGGAAATAAAAAACCACGTGTACATAGATTAATCAGTGAAAAAGCAATAATTAATAGTTTAGGATTTAATAATAAAGGAGTAGATTTCTTAATCAACAAAGTAAACAACATTAAGTTTAATCATTGCATATTTGGGATTAATATAGGGTTTAATAAGAAATCCCGTGATCCCATTCAAGACTATTTCGACATAGTGAAGAAGGTATATGGTCTAAGTAATTACATTACAATCAACATATCATCTCCTAACACTCCAAGATTACATGAATTTCAAAAAAAAGAACTTTTATCAGAATTATTGATAGCTATATCTCAAATTCGAAGGCTAGCAGATTATGCAGAATCTGTTCCTATAATGTTAAAAATTTCACCAGATATCAGCGATAATAAAAAACAGGATATTGTAGATCTAGCAATAAAATATAAAATCAGTGGCTTAATAATAAGTAACACTTCATCACAACACAATAAACTACTAAATACAAATATAAAAATACATGGCGGATTAAGTGGAAAACCACTATTTGATCTATCAACACAAGTACTGTCTGAAATATATCAAGTTTCCCAAGGAAAACTCCTACTAATAGGCTGTGGTGGGGTAAGTACTGGATATCATGCATATGAAAAAATAAAAGCAGGTGCATCACTAATACAGTTATACACTGCCATAGTTTATAACGGACTCAATATAGCCAACAAGATAAGTTTAGAATTAGCTGATCTTCTAGCTGCAGATGGATTTCCAACAGTACGCCATGCAATAGGTTATAATCACTAATAGGTTTAAACATGTTTGTAGCAATAGATGTAGGTAATACAAATATAAAATTCGCAATCTGTGTAAACAATAAAATAGTGAAAAAAATAACTATCTCTTCTCAACCAAGAAGAACAGCTGATGAGTATTTCATCTATTTAAATTCCACAATGAACCAGCTAAATATTGACTATCAGAATATCAATAACATTATTATATCAAGTGTGGTTCCAAGCATAACAACACCAATTATAGAATTAAGCAAAGATTACTTTAATACAGATCCTATAATCTTGAATAATCATCATGCAGACCTTTTTAACATTAAGATAAACCTACAAAACAAAACACTAGGCTCAGACAGATTAGCAAGTATCATCGCAGCAAGTAACTTGTATCCCAATCAAGACTTACTAATAATAGGTATGGGAACTGCAACAGTATTTAATTTATTAAACAATGACAAATGCATATATGGACAAGTCATAGCACCTGGAGCACATATTTTAGCGAAAAGTATGCGACAATATACTGCATTATTACCAGAGGTATTAGTATCAAAACAAGATAAAGTAATACAAAACAACATATACCATGCAATGGAATCAGGAATATATTGGGGATACATTAGCATGATTAATGGAATGATTGAAAAAATAATCAAGGAAGAAGAAAAAGGATTACACGTAATAGCAACAGGAGGAAACTCCCATTTATTTTTTGAACATAAAACTGCTATTAACAATATTGAAGTAGACCTGACCATAAGAGGTCTAATACAATTGCATAATATGCTCGATAACAAACAATAAATACTTTACTACAGTAATCTCTGATATAGTAGAACACAATTACAATGTTCTTCATGTTTTACTCATTATATCTAGTTGTGTAACCTACACAAAATCAATGTATTATTGCCGCTAAGGATTAACCAATAAGTGCTTATATCAAGAATCAATGATTATTAGCGCTATAAACTTTTCTTATAAATTTTATACACTACTACTAGTACTTTAAGAATTAAAAACACGTATTAACATTACTCCAATTCTTAAAGTGAAATATCTTATCTATGATAAAATTCAAGCACAAAGCTAATATATCTATAAAGCACATAAATTAATCTAATAGAGCTATAGACACCATTACTCTCATAAACACGAAAACAACACTTATCAAAATAATAAATCTTTATATCTTAAGATATGTAACACATATCAATAACAAACTATGTAAAAAGTTCTATAACCCAACACATTCTATATTCCACAACTACATTTCTTATACACAACATTATTTATGAAACTATCCCAAGTTTAATATCCAGTTGACCATACAAAAAACTTTTGTGAAGTACAATAAAATGACATTTCAATAATGAATATATATAAGTAACCTTTACTTATATATCCTTCATACAAGAAGCAAATCACATGTTAATTAATATAATTACAACACCCATTCTTAATAATACCGCTTATAAGCACATTGCTTAGATATATCTGTAGATACATTTTAATTAAAGATACAAGTTAGTATTAATTTATAAGCATTACATAAACAACTTACTAGTTATCATAAATCATATGTTAATTCATATAGCAGCAACATTAACCTCTACTCTTAATAATATCACTATTACAATCACATTGCTTAGATATATCTGTAGATAGTTCTTTAATCTTTCTAATCATATTTGGATCAACATGTAATAATATATCTGATAAGGCACTCTTATCAATATAATTAGTTATTAACATGAGTGAATTCGTATCTAACAATCCAAATACTTCAGCAGCCAATTTTACAGGCATGCTTTCATATATTTTCACTAAGCTATGTACTTTTTCATCATAATTTTGATCATCAATATTAATTAATGATACTAACTTTCTTTGTATCTCTTCTAAATACAACACCTGCTCATTATTGTGTTGCTCAACAGTTCTCAATAAAATCTCTTTATTTTTTAAACTATCTTCTTGTTCCAATAAACGATAATACCAATCTTGTAAATCTATAACAGATATAGACCCATCATCTATTGGAAGCAATTTTATCTTTTGCTTTGAATCTCTAGAAAAATAACTACTATTTTTCACAAATTTAACATTGTCTAACAAGTCGAACTCTACAACTTTATCATCATTAATATCATAAAAATGATGTAATAAAACCCCAGTCATACAGAACATTAATATTATATTAATAACATAAATCACTTGCATACTATCAAAAAACTATTATACAATGAACCTTAGAATCAAGTTATGTTATAATAAAACACTATCGTGATTTAGCAATAAATAATTATAGTTTTTATACTAACATTGCTTATAGCTTAAAGTACTTTAATAATATAAAACAGTGAAGGCATTTTTTACATTGTTCACATTTTGGTTTGCCTTATCGGGATACTTTGATTTATTTTTTATAACATTAGGTATTGTAAGTTGTATAACTACATTAGTCATATCAAGAATGTTGAAGAATGTTATACCATTAAATGATAATAACATTTACTATACAAAAAAACAATTCTTTCCTTGTATGCTTAATTTTTTACGTTACTTCTTTTGGATCATACAACAGGTTATACTATCTAACATATGTATAATAAAAAAAGTATGGAATTTTAGGTCAAAAATAGATTCAGCAATTTTTAGAGTCATACAGACCAAACAAACTACTGACTTAGGCATATCAATAGTAGTAAATTCTATCACACTTACCCCTGGTACAGTAAGCATAAATACCATAGTATCTTCTAGCCCATATAAAATAAGAATTCTAGCTATAAATGAAGATTCAATCTCTGGTGCAAAAGCTATCGACAATAAAATTGCAGATATATAATAATAAATTTTCCATAAAAAACTACTACCATAACAAATATACAATATGTTTCCTTATTCTAAGCTATATCAAAGATAAAAATGTCACAAACGCAAAGCATTAACCCATGAAATAAACTTATAATACAAAACTACAAAATACCTACAGACATAGATAATTACAAATCACTACCTAGTAACATCACTTCCAGTAGTAGAAGGATCTCTACCTATGCAGATTAGTATTAGTTTCTCTCTGCTTAGTTAATAGAACGTTGATACTAAGTTATCACTTGACTAATAATATTTACAAGGGCAGGATTTTTTCAGGAGCATTATATTTTGAATTACTATTATAACTTGTACTTTTTGATTCATTTTTCTTAAAATACCCGTTATCATTATAATTGATTTTTGAAAACTGAACATTACCTTTTTGCTATTTGACGGAACATTTATATTACTTATCACTCAGTCAATAATATTTATAGACATAGAACTCTAAAGGAACATATAACATTTGAATCACTGCTTATACTACCTGTGCTTTGTTATCTATAATCTTTCAAAATATTCATACTTACTATCATTGATTTTCTGAAAACTGAGCATTACCTTTTCGCTATTTGACGAAACATTTATATTACTTATCACTCAGTCAATAATATTCATAGACATAGAATTCTAAAGGAACATATAAACATTTGAATCACTGCTTATACTACCTGTGCTTTGTTATCTATAGTCTTTCAAAATATTCATACTTACTATCATTGATTTTCTGAAAACTGAGCATTACCTTAATTGACACTATATGTTCAATATTTACTTTGTAACGCATATTCATAAAATCACAAAATTCCTCCCTTATATCTCAAACAATATTTTGAGAACTTACTTTAGATACCTTAAGTTTAAGTTTTCCCTGATTTAATATGCGATTTCAACCCAAACTTTAGCTAATACATGATCAGTCCTATATTAACAAATGCTTGATTCTGTATTTAACAATAAAGATTCCATTTTCTCTTCTAATAACACTATGCACAATACACTGTTCAGTCTTTTCAAGATTTCAACGCACTATCCAAAAATATTTTTTTAATCACATACTCTTATCTGCACAGCACCAAACTGTCTAAAAAGAAAATTGATTTAATTAACCTAATATACTATACTACACATTGGTTAGGCCATGATTTCTCTATTGCAATCTTAGCTGTGCTTATTTTTATTACACATAATATTACCCATCTGTTTACTAATCAACAACATATCATCACCCAAACAACAGTAAGATTACCTTTATATTTGTTTACTGCAGGATTTACTCTACTAGAAGTTGTAGACTCCCCTAGTACTCCCATTAAACTAGGCATAAAATTTATCAAAATTAAATTAATAAATGTTTACCTATGCCCAAAAAAGACCAATAGAAATTTTTGATTTTATAAGGTATTTATATTATGCTGTAATGATAAGATCCATTATCATTTATTTTGTTATAACAAAGTTCCTATCCTTCACAATACATACTTCCTGGATTAAATTTCTCCCTAATACACCCCTTACTCATATAATTTCCCTATGTTAAAAAACTTTCTTTATCAATAAATTTCAAGTATAAGCATACTTATTATTTTAATTCAAAATATAACTAATCCTTAGATAAATTATAAAATAAGCCTATGCCAGATTTTTCTATAGAAAATGAAATATCAAAATCAATAAACAACAAGAATTGCATTATAGTAGGAGTTGATGAAGTAGGATACGGTTCATTGGCCGGTCCTGTAGTATCAGCTGCTGTTTTTTTTCTGAAACACGACAATCATATCACATATAATATCAAGGACTCAAAAAAGCTTACTCCAAAAAAAAGGCTAGAAATTTACAACATAATCACCCCTATAACAAAATGGAGTATAGGACTTGCTGACATACATGAAATTGATCAGTACAACATACTAAATGCCACACATATTGCAATGCAAAGAGCACTTAGCGGGTTAAATTCTAATATAGACTACGTAATAGTAGACGGAAATAAAGCTCCAGATCTACCATGGAATACAAAAGCTATTATAGACGGAGATAATATCAGTGTATCAATTGCTGCAGCATCTATAATTGCAAAAGTTACGAGAGATAGATTAATGGAAACATTGCATGTACAGTACCCACAATATGACTGGAACAAAAATAAAGGATATGGAACTAAACATCACTTAGAATCCTTATATAAATATGGCAAAACTATACACCATAGAAATACATTTGCTCCAGTATCAGAGATTACTAAACTTTATAATGAATAATAAATATATAGAAACAATATTATTGATACACTAGTGAAACAAATCTTTAAGACTTTCCTATATTCAAGTACATGTCGTCCCATCAACACTGTATTAACACACAACTAGGTAAACATAGCAATCAGATCTGGTGACTAAAATTTATAACACAATTTATTCATCACAAGATTATAATAATGGTAATGTAAGAGTTAAGTTACAACAGGATTAAGTAATTAAAGATTTATGTAAGTGATAGTAGAACTGAAAATTCTCAATTGAAAATATATGTATCAATATATCAGAGATAAAAAATACAAATGCAGATCAATTGAATATTCCTACCGAATAAATTGTTTATTAGTAGTTTTATCCCAATGTTAAATTAGTATCCTGTTAAATTTAATGGTAATATGAGTTTCAATTGTAAAAAGAAGTCATATTCTTAAAAGTTATAACAATCAAAAAATCACACATAATAAAAAGGTATTTTCTTTCCATAAAGATATTGTCAAAGATTTAAATTACAGAAGCATACATATGCCGCAATACGTGATCCTATTAATCAATTTATTTGAGAAAGATAATAAAGAGTTCTTATTAAAGACTTTATATTTTTCTTGTATGATAGTTTTTTTTATGACTTAAGCCCTACTTTCAGCATAACTTAAGATTCTTGTTGAATATTAAACACATCTATTAAACAGATACCTAATATAGTACAGTTATGAATACTATGTAAAT
Source organism: Ehrlichia japonica (assembly GCF_000632845.1). Classification (NCBI taxonomy): domain Bacteria; kingdom Pseudomonadati; phylum Pseudomonadota; class Alphaproteobacteria; order Rickettsiales; family Anaplasmataceae; genus Ehrlichia; species Ehrlichia japonica. The sequence goes on from NZ_CP007474.1 coordinate 951,035, forward strand.
CATTAAAAGACTTTGTATGAACCTGAATACTAATGGTAATATAAACCAGATGTAACTGTTTCTTTAAAACAAGGCATAAAAAATATAGCTAAGATCACTACGTTTAAAAAAATAAATCTTAAAGTACCCAACATAGATAGTAATTTTAGTATTGCTTAAAATAATGATATATTGTTAACAGACAGAATCCGCAATTACAGCTCGACCAATTTGTAATAGATTAGGTTGATTAAATTGATTTTCCCCTTTGGACAGTTTAATGCTATAGAAACAGGAGTACATAATTTAAAAATATTGTTGGGTAGTAGTATGTTTAAGGACCTTAAAAAAAACTGGACAGCATATTGGCCATAATGTTATTAGAAGATGAAGAGAAAACATCAGAAATGCAATCAAACATGCATAAATGATATTCACCACAGATTAGCTAGAGTTTTAATTTTAAGTCAACAGTATTGTGATACTATAGAACACTTTCTAAAAACTATGTAAAAGAAAACTTGAAGCCATATAAAACCCTACCGAGTTCAATCTAATATAAGCTTTTTTTCATAACACCACTAAGTAAAACCTTCAATTCTGATTGAATTTCATACATTGGTTTGTCTATAATACTATTATATAATAAGTAAGATATACAAAATAAGAAAAAAAAAGCAATACTACGAGGTTTAATATTTTTATTCTAAAATATCCAGACAATATATTAATTATGCCCCCCCATACTGGAATCCAAGAACATAGCAACGTTAACAACATCAAGATCAATTTTATATAAACACCTAATTTTCCATAATCATCCTGCGTCTTATGATACTCTACACGCGCAAAAATTATCATCCTACCTAATATCCAATTAATAATTCCTCCTACAACTGCTCCTAATGCCGATATTAAAAGCATCAAAACATAACTATATCCCCCAAAATAAGCCATTACTTTAAATACAAATATTTTATTTAAGGGTAAAATAAGAGCAGCTACTAAACTATCAACAAATAACAAACTATAAACTTCTATCATCTATAGACATACCATTATACACTTCATGGGACCGGTGCGATTTGAACGCACGACCTCCAGATTAGGAATCTAATGCTCTATCCTACTGAGCTACGGCCCCAATACACTTTCAATCATATAGATTATCCATACAATGTAAACAAATTTTCAACACTCTATTTTCACCTTGCAGGAAATATTCTACTATAATAGATACTTCTATTTCTTTTTACCTATTATCCCCACAAGATAAATTCATGGATAATATTCCAAATATTCTTAACATTAACAAATAAGAATACACATACGTTATACAGAGCTCTCTAATTCAAATCTAGAGCAGACATTTTATATAATAGGCATTTTAATCCGCCTTCACTTATCATTCATGTTATAATTCATGGATAATGTTAACTAAAGTTTCTAACATTAGATAGTAGTACCAATAGGCTATACAATAGAATCTAGATATAAGGAGACATTATACATCAAACAATTATGTCCCCACAATCTAATATTTACATATAACAATGTTTATACTAACCCATTTCGTTTTATAACTTCACACAATTTTTCTATATCTGATGAGCTATGATTCACACTAAATACAAACCTAAGCCTTGGAGTGGGTACAGTAGGAGGACGTATCGCCACAACAAGAAACCCCTCTTCTCTTAAAACTTGTTGTGCATGTAAAGCACTATCTATATCTTTCATAATCAATGGCACTATATGGCTATTAGGCTCAGTAAGATTTAGATTCTTACAAAAAAATTTAGCTAGCTTAATAGGAGTATCATTAACAGATTCGCCTATAATATCCAATGCAGAGCTTGCAGCTGCAATCACCATTGGAGGTAGAGCAGTTGTATATATAAAAGGTCTAGCTTTATTCTGTATATACCTTATAACAACTTTCGATGCGCATACATATCCACCTAAAACACCAATTGCCTTGGATAAAGTACCAATATATATATCTGAATTAGCACAAGGTATTAATCCAAACCCATGAGCACAATCTGTAATAAGCCATGCATTATACTCCTCCGCTAATTTTTTTAACTGACCAATTGGAGCAATATCACCATTCATACTATACACTTGCTCAACCACAATAAAACAGTGCTTATGTAAGCCTCTATATTCCTTTAATATATCTTCACAATGTTTATAATCATTATGCTCAAACCTATAATGCTTGGCAGAGGAAAGCTTAATACCATCAATAATAGAAGAATGCACTAATTTGTCAGCAATAACCATATCATGCCTATGTACCAAAGCAGAAATAACTCCTACATTTGTCAAATAACCACTACTAAATACCAAAGACATTTCTGTATGATACAATTTTGCTAATTTATTTTCTAAGCATTGATAAATGACATTATCACCTGTAATCATACGTGAAGCACCAGCTCCTACACCATAGTTATTTATTGCATTTATAGCCGATTCTTTCAATAAAGGATGCCTTATTAAACCTAAATAATCATTGCAAGAGAAAGAAATTAATTTTTTATCATTTTGATAAATCACATTACCTGCTTCAGATCTAGTTATAGCAGAAGGTTCTCTATATAGATTATCAATCCTCAACTTAATGAGCTCTTGACTTAATATGCTATCTAACATTTAACACTTACAAATAAACTGACTATGCCTTTTGGTAAAGCTACACTTAAATGTAAAATTGTAATATAAAACACAAACTCTAGAGAAGCATAGAAAAATTAAATCAACTTACTCTACACATCATTTTTCAATTAAAAAACTACACCATAAAAATGAGGCTTAAAACCTCTGCATCTAGGAAGAAGTATCATCTAGCTAAACATAAGTACTTTCATATTCTTTAATAGTCAACAATACTATTTGTATCTTTAGGCAACCCCTGACCCAAAGCATTATCATCACGTTGGAGTAATGCTGGATCCTGATATTCACTATTATAATACATAGAATAATCTTCTTTATTTAATAAGGATAACTTCTTAATTTTATTCATTAAGAATCCTGTACCTGCAGGTATCAGTCGACCCACTATCACATTCTCCTTTAATCCATATAAAGAGTCTTCCTTACCAGAAAATGCCGCTTCTGTTAATACTTTCGTAGTCTCCTGGAATGATGCAGCAGAAACAAATGAATTAGTATCAAGACTTGCTCTAGTAATCCCTTGAAGTATTGGAGCATACTTAGCAGGAGATTTACCCATTTTTATCATATTATTATTAGTCTTTATGATTTCTTCCATATCTACATTCTCCCCAACTAAATACATAGTATCTCCTGGTTCAAATATCTCAACTTTTTGCAACATCTGTCTTAAGATTATCTCTATGTGCTTATTATCAATACGTACACCCTGTAACCTATAAACTTGCTGAATCTCAGAGATCATATAATTTGCTAGTGCTTCAACCCCTAAAACACGTAATATATCATGAGGATCAGGATCACCATCCATCAACAAATCTCCTTTGTGTACAAAATCCCCTTCATTTACAATAGTATGTTTACCTTTAGGCACTAAATATTCAACAGGCACCAAACTAACATCTACTGGTTTAATAAATATACGTCTTTTAGACCTATAATAATCTTTTCCAAATTCAACATAACCATCAATATCACTTACTATAGCATGTTCTTTTGGACGCCGCGCTTCAAACAACTCAATTACCCTCGGTAACCCACCTGTAATATCTCTAGTTTTTATAGATTCTCTCGGAATTCTTGTTATTACATCCCCAGCATGAACTTTCTGCCCATCTTGAACATTCAGTACTGCCCCTATCGGTATGAAATAATTTGCTTCCAATCCATTAGATAGCGTTATTACATTACCATTGTCATCAATTAAAACTAATCTAGGCCTGAGGTTAGCACCTTGCAAATGTAACTTCCAATCAACTACTACCCTATTAGAAATACCAGTAGATTCATCTAATACTTCATTAATAGACACACCATCTATTAAATCCATATACTTAATGATACCTGTTTTTTCTGTAATAATAGGCATTGTATAAGGATCCCACTCAGCAATTTTTTCTGTAATTTTTACTAATTGACCATCATTAACATAAAGTCTTGCACCGTAAGGTATAGTATTACGCATCTTTTCATTACCCACACTATCAAGCAATACTACTTCACAAGACCTACTCATAACAATCTTATTACCATACTTATCCTCAACAACATTACTGTTTACTAGTTTCACCTTAGCATCCAATAATGCTATTAAGTTTGAAGTTTCAACACCTCTCATGGCAGTACCACCTACATGGAAAGTACGCATAGTTAATTGAGTACCAGGTTCGCCAACAGATTGAGCTGCTATTACACCAACAGCTTCACCTATTGATACAATATCACCAATAGCAAGATCTCTACCATAACATAAAGCACAAATACCTTTTTTAGCTTCACAAGTAAGAGGAGATCTCACTTTCACAGCATCTAACCCAGCTATTTTTATTTTCTCAACTTTAGCTTCATCTATTAACTCTCCAGCTTTAACAAGCAATTCTTCAGTAATAGGATTATAAACATCAACAGCAGCAACTCTTCCAAGTATAATATTATCTAATGTCTCAACTACAGTTCCACCTTCAATAACAGATCTTATGGCAAATCCATTGTGTGTTTTACAATCATATTCAACAACTATACAATCTTGAGCAACATCAACAAGCCTACGAGTTAAATACCCAGAATTCGCAGTTTTTAAAGCGGTATCTGCTAAACCTTTTCTTGCTCCATGAGTTGAATTAAAATACTCAAATACATTCAACCCTTCACGGAAGTTAGATATTATAGGAGTTTCAATAATTTCACCTGAAGGTTTAGCCATTAACCCTCTCATTCCTGCTAATTGTTTCATCTGTGACGCAGATCCCCTAGCACCAGAATGAGCCATCATATAAATAGAATTTAATTTACTTTCTACATCATATACAGAAATAGCTTTCATCATATCCTTAGCTATCAAATCAGTACACTTAGACCATTCATCTATTACTTTATTATATCTTTCACTCCTTGTGATCAAGCCATCTTGATACTGCACAGCAAATTCTTTAATTTTTTCACTAGCATTATCTACATGCATTGTCTTTGTATCTGGGATAATCATATCCTTGCATCCAAATGAAATACCAGACTGTGAAGCATATTTAAATCCAAGAGACATGAATTTATCTGAAAATTCAACAGTTTCACTTTGACCACAACTTCGATACACTAAATCAACTATAGCTGTAATTTCCTTTACAGTTAAAACCTGATTTACTAAATCAAAAGTTAAATTTTTATGTTGCGGAAATATCTGCCACAATATCAATCTGCCAGGAGTTGTTTCAATTAGTTTAGAATAATATGAAGGCTCTTCATCTGATGCATCATAATTACAATAAGTCATTCTATACTTAATTTTACTACATATATGTACATCCTTATTATGTAAAGCGTATTCCACATGACTAAAATCAGCAAATAATAAAACTTCATCTTCAGATTGAACCTGATCTTGTAATGTTAAGTAATATATTCCAAGTACTATATCTTTTGAAGGAACAATTATCGGCTTACCATTAGAAGGACTCAAAATATTATTAGTAGACATCATCAATATTCTAGCCTCAAGCTGAGCTTCTAATGATAATGGAATATGCACCGCCATTTGATCTCCATCAAAATCAGCATTAAAAGCACTACATACTAAAGGGTGTAACTGTATTGCCTTACCTTCTATTAGAACTGGATCAAACGCCTGTATGCCTAATCTATGTAAAGTAGGTGCTCTATTTAACAATATTGGATGCTCATGTATCACTTCATCCAAAATATCCCAAACTTCTGGCTTTTCATTTTGTATCATCTTATTTGCTAACTTTACTGTTGGCACAATACCATACATTTTTAACTTCGAACAAATAAACGGCTTAAATAATTCTAGAGCCATTTTTTTAGGTAATCCACATTGGTGTAATTTTAAGTTAGGACCAACAACTATTACTGATCTACCAGAATAATCTACCCTTTTTCCCAGCAAGTTCTGTCTAAAACGCCCTTGCTTACCTTTCAACATATCACTTAATGACTTCTTGTACCCTACACTTCCTGCTTTATTAGAAATATAGCTACGACGTGTACTATCAAAAAGAGCATCTACTGCTTCTTGCAGCATTCTCTTCTCATTGCGAATCATAATCGCAGGTGGATTCAATTTTAACAATTTACCCAATCTATTATTACGATTAATAATTGTCCGATAATGATGGTTTAAATCAGAAACTGCTGGCCTTCCATTTTCCAAAGAAACAAGCGGCCTTAAATCAGGCGGTAAAATTGGTATAACTGTTAATATCATCCATTCAGGTTTATTCCCAGAATTTATAAAATTTTCAACAATACGCAATCTTTTTACTATTTTCTTTCGCTTCATCTCTGAAGTTGTAGATTCTAATTCTACTCTAAGACTTGCATTAATTGCATGCAAATCCAACCGGACTAATAATTCCCTAATAGCCTCAGCTCCAGTTAATGCAAGAAAACTATCTTCTCCGTAATTATCCTTTGCTTGATTGTAAGCACTTTCACTAATAACTTCACCTTTAGATAATGGAGTTGCAATTGGATCAATAACTACAAAATCACCGCTATATAAAATATTTTCTATCAACTTAAGCGGCATATCAAGTAATGCTCCTATACGAGAAGGCAGAGACTTTAGGAACCAAACATGCGCTACAGGAGATACAAGTTCTATATGCCCCATCCTTTCTCTACGTACCTTTGATGAAGTAACTTCAACTCCACATTTTTCACAAATGACGCCTCTATAACGTTTTTTTCGATACTTACCGCACAAGCATTCATCATCATTAACTGGCCCAAAAATCTTAGGACAAAAAAGCCCTCCTTTTTCCACTTTAAAAGTACGATAATTAGTAGTAGAAATATCTTTAATTTCACCATACGACATTGCTCTAATACTTTCAGGGCTAGCTATAGATATGCAAATCTTATCAAACGACTGTGCAATACTAGTATAGCCATACAAATCCAACATCTTCATATACTACTACCCTTTAATTATTAATCTTTCACTTCACTATTTAAGAAATCCTTATCTTGCTTTAAAGCAACATCTAAACACAACGACCTTAACTCTTTCACCATGACATTAAAGGACTCTGGTATTCCGCATTCAAAATTACTATCACCTTTAATTATAGACTCGTAAATCTTAACTCTTCCAACAATATCATCAGACTTTACTGTAAGCATTTCTTGTAAAGTATAAGCAGCTCCATAAGCCTGTAATGCCCAACATTCCATTTCTCCAAAACGCTGACCACCAAAATGAGATTTCCCACCTAATGGCTGCTGAGTTACCAATCCATATGGACCAACAGACCTTGCATGTATCTTATCATCTACTAAGTGATGCAATTTCAACATGTATATATATCCCACAGTAACTTTACGATCAAATTTTTCACCAATTCTTCCATCATAAAGATCTACCTGCCCTGAAACATCTAAATCAGCTAACTTTAATAAGTTAGAAATTTGACTATCTTTTGGCCCTTCAAATACCGGAGCAGCCATTGGTACACCATCACGCAACCTTTCTGCAAACACCAAAAGATCATCATCGCTCATAGATTGAATATTATATTTTAAATCTTGTCCATCATACACCTGATCTAAAAAATTTCTCAAATGAGATATTGTCAATTCATCAATATTATCCAATATATGTCCTATCTTTTTCCCTAGATTAACAGAAGCCCACCCTAAATGTGTCTCTAAAATCTGTCCAACATTCATACGAGAAGGGACGCCTAAAGAGTTAAGTATAATATCAACAGGAGTTCCATCTTCTAAGTATGGCATATCTTCAACAGGCACGATGCGGGAAATCACCCCTTTATTACCATGTCTACCAGCCATTTTATCTCCTGGTTGTAGATTATGTTTTACTGCAACAAAAACTTTAACTATACATAAAACACCTTGTGGTAAATCATACCCATAATTTAACTTGTCTATCTTTTGATCGAATTTACTATGAGCATTTTGAATCATCGAATCAAATTTTTCCTTCAAGCCCTTAACTTGAGATAATACAGACTCATCAGACAAATTAATATCCCACCAATCCTTTTTTGGAGTAGATGTTAAATAATCATCCATATCCTGATTATCATACTGCATACCAGAATTTACTAAAACTCTCTTCAATTCATCATAAAAATATTCACTAACTACATCAATTTCATAATCCCTTTCTTTTATAAAGCCATTAATCTCATTTTGCTTAATTAGGAGAGATCTATCATTTTCTTCAACACCACGACGTACAAAAACATGCACATCAACTACTGTGCCCTCAACATCAAGTGGCAAATATAGTGAAGAATCTACACAATCAAATACTTTTTCACCAAAAATAGTAACTAATAATTTTGTCTCTGGAGGCAAAGAAACTGGCGGTCTAGGAGTAACTTTACCAACCAAAATATCCCCAGCAGAAACTTCAGCACCAACATTAACAATTCCAACATCATCCAAATGAGATAAACTATCTTCATTGATATCAGGGACAGACCTCATAATCTTTTCTGGACCAAGTGTTGTATCTCTAACTACACATTCAAACTCCTCTATATGTATAGAAGTAAATACATCTTTTTTTACAACTTCACTTGAAATAACTATTGAATCTTCAAAGTTATACCCTTGCCAAGACATGAAAGCAACTAACACATTCTTACCCAAAGCAAGCTCACCTTGATCAATTGCTGATCCATCAGCTATAACATCATTTGCTTTTACATAATCTCCAGGTTTAACTAAAGGTCGTTGATTAATACAAGTATTATGATTAGAACGCTGAAACTTTCTTAAATTATAAATATCAACACCCAAATACTCATTTTTCTCCTGATCAAACGCACGAATAACTATATATAACCCATCTACCCTATGAACAATACCCCCACGTTTAGCTAAAACAACTGTTCCTGATCCAGCAGCAACTATTAATTCCATACCAGTACCAATCAAAGGAGCATCTGCTTTTAATAGTGGCACTGCCTGACGTTGCATATTAGAACCCATCAAAGCACGGTTCGCATCATTATTTTCCAAGAAAGGTATCAAAGATGCAGCAACTGAAACAATTTGTTTTGGAGAAACATCTATATAATCAACTTCCTCCCTCTTAACCATAACAAAATTTCCATCATGCCTACAGTAAAGCATATCATCAACGAATTGGTTGTTTTCATCAAGAGTAGCACTAGCATCAGCTATATAATAATTACTTTCCTGCATAGCCAACAGATACTCCACCTTATCAGTAACAACCCCTTTATCTACCTTTCGATAAGGACTTTCAATAAATCCATGCTTATTAATACGAGCGTAAATAGCTAAACTACTGATCAACCCAATATTTTGACCTTCTGGAGTTTCAATTGGACAAATTCTTCCATAATGTGTCGGATGTACGTCTCTCACCTCAAATCCTGCCCTTTCTCTGGTTAAACCACCTGGGCCTAAAGCAGATAACCTACGTTTATGAGTAACCTCAGACAATGGATTAGTTTGATCCATAAACTGAGAAAGCTGAGAAGAACTAAAGAAATCTTTTAAAACCGTAGCTAAAACCTTAGGATTTACAAAATCACATGGCATTGCATTATCAAAATTTACCGAAGACATGTAATCCATGATCATTCTTTCAAGTCTCAATATCCCAATTCTAAATTGATTTTCAATAAACTCACCAACAGACCTTACCCTACGATTACCAAGATGGTCTATATCATCAACAGAACCTTCACCATCCCTTAACAATACCAGCTTCTTTATAACATGAATTATATCATCTTTAGTTAATACCGTAATATCTTCACTAATATCTAATCCAAGATGATCATTTAACTTTATTCTTCCAACCGTAGATAGATCATACCTTTCCTTTTCAAAAAACAACCCATCAAAAAAAGCTTTTATAACATCTAAACTAGGCGACTCACCAGAACGCAAAACTTTATATATTTCAAAAAGCGCCTCTTCATAAGATACATTCTTATCCAAAAATAACGTATTTAAAACATATGGACCAACCGTTAAAAAATCTATATTTAGAACAAAAATCTCATCTATATTAAACAATTCTAACTTATTTATATGCTCACTAGTAATATTCTCTCCCGCAGATATAATCAAAGCATTACTACTTGGATCTAACAAGTCATTAGCAATAAATAATCCTTGAATTTCATCAAATGGAACCAAATACTCTGTAAGTCCATCATTAGCTAATTTTTTAGCCATCCTTAAAGTAATTCTCGTATTAGCCTTTACTAGTACATTACCATCTGAACTCATAAGATCATGAGACAACCTAACACCCCTGAACCTATCAGCAACAAATGGAACTATCCATCCTTTTTCACATCTTACATAACGTACTTTATCATAGAAAGTATCTAAAATATCATTATTAGATAAACCTAAAGCTCTTAAAAGCAAAGAAACTGGTAATTTCCTCTTTCTATCAATACGAAAATAAAGTATATCTTTTATATCAAATTCGAAATCTAGCCATGAACCTCTATAAGGAATAATTCTAGCTGAATAAATTAATTTTCCAGAACTATAAGTTTTTCCTTTATCACTATCAAAAAATACACCTGGAGAACGATGCATTTGTGATACTATTACTCTCTCTATCCCATTTATGATAAATGTTCCATGAGAAGTCATAGTAGGAAGATCACCTATGGAAACTTCCTGCTCTTTTATGTACTTTATACTTTTTTCTGAAGTTTCTTCATCTACTACATATTTTACTTCTTTAAAAGATACCTCCTGTACTTTCCATACTATAAAACGCAAAACTATACGTATAGGAACAGAAAAGGTAATACCTCTTTTTATACATTCATACTCATCATACTGTGGCTCACCAATACTATAACTTACAAATTCAAGAACAGCTCGACCCAATAAATCTTGTATAGGAAACATAGATTGAAAAATATTCTTTATTCCACTTTCAGTACTTTGATCTACCCCAATAAATGCATTGTATGAATCTCTCTGTATTTTTATTAAATCAGTTAAAGAATCTTTTATATCTATCGACTTTGCATAAGACAATCTAGGTACTGAACTAAAAGAATTTAATACATATTTAGTAGAAGTTACAGAAGAAGACATTAAAATCCCTCAAGATTAATAAATTACAAACAAAAGCTATATGAAAAACTATTTGATACTAATTTTTGCTCCAGCATCCTCAAGTTTTTTCTTGATTTCTTCAGCTTCTTCTTTCTTATATTTTTTACCTTCTATCAATTCTTTTGAACCTTCTTTTTCAACAAATTCTTTTGCTTCTTTTAATCCTAAACTAGTACATTCCCTTACCGCTTTTATAACAGCAATTTTCTTATCTGCAGCATAACTATCAAAAATTACAGAAAAATCTGTCTTTTCTTCCGCTGCAGCACCACCTTCAGCTTGACTACCACCTGCAGCTGGAACAGCTGTTAACAAACCACCTTTAGGAAACCCTAATTTCTGTTCCATCTTATCTACTAATTCTGCTGCCTTACACAAATCTAAGCTACAAATTTGCTCTACTAAACTATCTATATCAACACTACTCATAATAATTAACCCCAATCATAAAAAATAAAAAAGTATAAAATTTAAAATATAGTATCACTCTTTATCACCAAGAACTTTTAAACACAAAGCCAATCTTACCGGAATATTATAAGATATCATGCTCATTATTTGTGCATGTAATTCTCTTAGAGATGGTAAACTAGCAAAGTATAAAACTTTTTCGCTATCTAATACTTCATTGCTATCGTACGCACATAATAAACTTATCTTGCTTTTATTGTTTTTTATAAATTTTGCAAGAATTTTTGAAATTACTATTATATCATCTGAATAAACAATAAATACAGGGCCTAAAAACCTAGCAGCTAATTCTTCTTTACCCATTTTTTTTAAGGCAATACGAGATAAACTATTTTTTACTACCATTAAACCACTATTAGCCATTTTTAATTCTCTCCTCAGAGAAAAGAAATCATCAGCCACCATACCTTGAAAATTAGCAACTATAAAATATTTAAATTTAACAAATAAGCCTTCTACTTTGTTTAAATACAATTCTTTATCGCTACGCTTCACTGTCTCCACTCCAATACTAATTATTTAAATTTTCTACTTTAACAGATTTCCCCATAGTTGAAATAACAAACACATCTTTAAAGTATAAACCCTTAATAGACGCAGGCTTACATTGCTTTACTGCATTAATTACTGCATTAAAATTTTCCAATAAATCTTCTATAGAAAATTTAATATTCCCAATCTTTGCATGAACAATACCAGTCTTATCAGACTTAAATTTAATTTGACCAGATTTTATTACTTTAATGGCCTTAGCAAGCTCAAAAGTTACCGTATTAAACTTAGGATTTGGCATTAACCCCCTAGGACCTAAAATTTTAGCGATAGAAGAAACCGACGCCATAAAATCTGGAGTAGCAAGACACCAATCTACATCTAATTTACATTGTTTTTTCTTTATTTCTTCAATCAATTCTTCATCACCTACAACATCAGCCATAGCTTCTCTAGCCATTTCTAAATATCCACCTTTAGTAAACACTGCAACTTTTATTTCTCTTCCTAATCCTTTAGGCAATACAACACATCCCCTAACTTGCTCATCAGACTTTGAATTATTAATATTAAGATTTATTGCAACATCCACAGATTCACAAAAATTAGCTTTAGCAGACCCTATAACCTTCTTTAAACCTGACTCAATATCATAAACCTCATCACTAATCAATGAATTCATATAATTCCTCTACTATATCCACTATTATTTATAATTTACTCTTCTACTACAATAATACCCATAGAAGATGCTGTACCAATAACCATTTTAGCTGCAGCTTCTATAGTATCAGCATTCATATCAGACATTTTACGCCTAGCTATCTCATAAACATCTGACATCTTAACCTTTCCAATATTATCCTTTCCAGGATTCACTGAACCTTTTTCAATTGCAGCAGCTTTCTTTAATAAATAGGACACAGGAGAATCGCTTATTGTAAAACTGTAAGATTTATCATTATAAATAGATATTCTAGCAGTAACCGGATCACCAACTTTATATTGTTTACCTTCACCACTTGTAATGTCATTGAACTCTTTACAAAATTTAGGCATCGGTATACCACGAGGCCCTAAGACAGAAGCAATTTTAGGTCCAGGATTAGCTTTTCCAGCCTCTATCATCAAATTTATCTTAGATACTAAAACAGCACTCACAATTACCCCTCCACTTTTTGTATATGCTCTAACTTAAATTCTATCTTAGTCAGTCTACCAAATATCATTACACTGACCCCTGCTATCTTTTTATCATCATTAATGTATTCAACTTTGCCATTAAAATCTTGGAATAACCCATCATTAATCACAACTTCATCACCAATTTCAAAATTAATAACACTAACATCATCTACTACACTCTGACACATTCTCTTACGCATAGACTCCATTTCACTTTCAGAAATAACTTTAGGAACACCAAAATCATTATTTAAAAAATTCAACACCCTAGGTATATTCCTAACAAAATTAATTGAATTTTCATGTAAACTCATATACAAAAACACATACCCCGGTGACAATTTCCTTTTTACCAATACCTTTTTATTGTGTTTTACTCGAGTAACTTCTTCATACGGAATAAATACTTCACGAAAACTTTCCTCTAGACCTAACACTCGAGAATTTTCTAAAATAGTTTGACAAACTTTCTCTTCGCTACCAGATGATACCTGAATAATATACCACTCATATTTCATAAATTACCCCAAGTACTATCTTGATCAATTTCAAAAATAAAAAATCTACACAACAAAATAAAATAGACATAAAAGTAATTATTAATATTACTATAAACAAAAATCCCACAACCTCATTTTTAGAAGCCCAAGAAACTTGCAAAGCTTCCTGCTTTACCCCAAGTAAAAACTTAGCAATATTACTCATTATAAAATCACCTACATGTCATATTACTTAAATCAAATGGCAGGAGTGATAGGAATCGAACCCATAACCTTCAGTTTTGGAGACTGACGCTCTAGCCAATTGAGCTACACTCCTATATACAATGTATTACTACTCCAAAATTTCAGTAATAATACCAGAGCCTACAGTTCTACCGCCTTCACGAATTGCAAACCTCAATCCCTTGTCAATAGCAACAGGCTTATCTAAACTTACTTCGATATTTATATTATCTCCAGGCATTACCATCTCAACTCCATCAGGTAATTTTATATTCCCTGTTACATCAGTCGTCCTAACATAAAATTGTGGCTGATAATTTGAGAAAAATGGAGTGTGTCTTCCACCTTCTTCTTTCTTTAATATATATACCTCTGCTTTGAATTTCTTATATGAATGTATTTGACCAGGCGCACTTAATACTTGCCCCCTTTCTACATCTTCCTTCTTTATCCCTCTTAATAATATACCAGCATTATCCCCTGCTTCACCCGCATCTAATGCCTTATGGAACATTTCAACTCCTGTACATACTGTGCTTTGCACATCACGTAACCCTACTATCTCTATTTTATCCCCTACTTTGATTACTCCTCTTTCTATCCTTCCTGTTACTACTGTACCCCTTCCAGGTATTGAAAATACATCTTCTATCGACATTAAAAATGGCTTGTCTTTTTCTCTTGTCGGTAAATTTATTTTCTCTAAGGCATTCATCAATTCCATAATCTTTTCACTCCACACACCTGAGCCTGTTTCTTCTTCTAATGCCTTAACTGCAGATCCCCTGACAACATCTATATCATCCCCTGGATATCCATATTTTGATAATAATTCCCTTATCTCCATCTCAACCAATGACAACATTTCTTCATCATCTACAACATCACATTTATTCATCCATACTACTATATCTTTTACTCCAACTTGCTTTGCTAATAGTATATGTTCTCTTGTTTGAGGCATTGCTCCATCAGTTGCAGAGACTACTAATATTGCTGCATCCATTTGCGCAGCACCTGTTATCATGTTTTTTATATAATCAGCATGTCCCGGACAATCTACATGCGCATAATGTCTATTCTCTGTTTCATATTCTACGTGTGCTGTTGAAATGGTTATACCTCTTGCTTTCTCTTCTGGTGCTTTATCTATTTCATCATATTTTACACTTTTATTACCTTCTCCACTTAATCTCTTCGCTAACACTGTTGTTAACGCTGCTGTTAATGTTGTCTTACCATGATCAACATGCCCTATTGTCCCTACATTTATATGTGGTTTCCTTTCTTCTACCATAACATTACACCCATTATTTAATTTTTATTTCATTCGCTACTATATTATCAGGTACTTGCTCATAACAAGAAAAATACATGCTATACTGCGCTCTACCCTGAGACATAGAGCGTAAATCCTTAACATACCCAAACATTTTTGCTAAAGGAATAAATGCCAATATTACCTTAGTATTGTGACGATCTTGCATTTCAGCCACTCTACCTCTCCTACTGTTAATATCACCTATAACATCCCCCATATACTCATCAGGAGTGATTATTTCAACCTTCATAATAGGCTCAAGCAATACTGCGCCAGCTTTATTTACCATATCTCTAAAAGCACCTTTCGCAGCTAATTCAAATGCTAAAGGACTAGAATCTACTTCATGAAATGCACCATCAACTAAAATTGCTTTAAAATCAATAACAGGAAACCCTGCCAACATACCACTTCCCCTAATATTCTCTAATCCATTTTGAACACCAGGTATATATTCTTTAGGTATTGCGCCACCAGTAATTTTACTTTCAAATTGGAACCCAGAACCAGGAGGCAATGGTTCAAATAATATATTGACCTTTGCAAATTGTCCAGCACCACCTGTTTGCTTTTTGTGAATATACTCAATTTCAACAGATTTAGTAATGGTTTCTCTATAAGCAACCTGTGGAGCACCTATATTGGCTTCAACATTAAATTCACGACGCATCCTATCTACAATAACTTCAAGATGCAATTCACCCATTCCCTTTAAAATAGTTTGCCCACTTTCAGGATTCACACACATACCAAGTGATGGATCTTCTGCAATTAATCTACTTAAAGCTATACCCATTTTCTCTTGGTCTGCCGTAGATTTTGGTTCTACTGCAATTTCCATAACCGGTTCAGGAAATTCCATGCGTTCTAAAATAACAGGCTGATCCAATGCACACAATGTATCGCCAGTCACTGTTTTTTTAAGCCCAGCTAAAGCAACAATATCACCAGCCCTTGCTTCAGTTATATCTTCTCTATTATTAGCATGCATTAACAAAATTCTACCTATAGATTCTGTAGAATTTTTAACTGCATTTAGCACTGTAGTCTTACTTGACAATTTACCTGAGTAAATTCTTATAAAAGTTAAACTACCAACAAATTTATCAGTCATTACTTTGAAAGCCAATGCAACAAATTTGCCACTAATAGAAGATTTTATATTTATAGTATTAGAAGTCTTTACATCAATAGCTTCCATCATAGAAATATCATTAGGCGCAGGCAAAAAATCAACAACAGCATCTAATAAAGGCTGTACCCCTCTATTTTTAAAAGCAGAACCACACAAAACAGGTACGAATTTTGACTGAATTACTCCTGCACGAATACACTTTTTTAACAAAGAGACAGATATTTCTTTACCTTCAAAATACAAATTCATTGCCTCATCATTAAGCTCAACTGCACTTTCCAAGAGTTTGTTCCTATATTCATGAGCTTTATCAAGCATATCTTTAGGAATTTCTCCATAGTAAAAACTTGCTCCCAAAGAATCTTCATCCCATATAACTGATCTCATTTCTAATAAATCAACAACTCCAACAAAATCCTTTTCAATTCCTATTGGCAATTGCAACACTAACGGGGTAGCACCAAGACGCTCAACAACCATATCAACACACCGATAAAAATCTGCCCCCATTCTATCCATTTTGTTCATAAAACAAATCCTTGGTACATTATATTTATCAGCTTGACGCCATACTGTTTCTGATTGAGGTTCAACACCTGCAACTCCATCAAAAACAGCAACAGCACCATCTAAAACACGCAAAGATCTCTCTACCTCTATAGTAAAATCAACGTGACCAGGAGTATCAATAATATTAATCCTATGACCATTCCAAAAACATGTAGTAGCCGCAGAAGTTATTGTAATTCCTCTTTCTTTTTCTTGCTCCATCCAATCCATAGACGCAGCACCTTCATGAACTTCACCAATCCTATTTTGTTTTCCAGTATAAAAAAGTATACGCTCGGTAGTAGTAGTCTTTCCGGCATCTATATGCGCCATAATTCCTATATTCCTACACTTAGATAACTCGTTATCTATGCTCACAAACTTATCTCCAAAAATTACATATTAATTAAAGCGAAAATGAGAAAACGCCTTGTTTGCTTCTGCCATCTTATATTTTTCTTCTCTCATTTTATACGCACCACCACGTTTATTATAAGCTTCTAATAACTCATTACACAAACAATCCATATACATCTTATTACTACGTTTCCTCGCTGCTGTTGTTGCTTTAAAAATCCAACGTAAGGCTAATGAAACTGCCCTGTCTTCCTTTACTTCTACAGGCACTTGATACGTTACACCACCTATTCTACGAGAACGAACTTCCATCTGTGGCATCACATTGTTTAGAGCAGCACTAAAAATCGACATAGCATTCTCACCAAGATGAGATTCCGCTTTACCCAAAGCCCCGTATACTATCTTCTCAGCTATAGATCTTTCGCCAGAACGCATAATAACATTAATGAAACGTGCTAGTAACACACTATTATACTTTGAATCAGGAGAAATAACTCTTTTACTTGCTCTACGACGACGAGACATATATTACCACATTAATTAACTTTTCTTTACACCATATTTTGAACGTGCTTTTTTCCTATTTTGCACTCCTCGAGAATCCAATGCTCCACGTATAATATGATACCGGACCCCAGGTAAATCTTTTACACGCCCACCTCTAATTAAGACAACTGAATGCTCCTGTAAATTATGTCCTTCACCAGGTATATAAGCTATAACTTCACTACCATAACCAGCAATTTTTACACGAGCAATTTTACGTAAAGCTGAATTTGGCTTCTTAGGAGTAGTAGTATATACCTTTACGCATACTGCTCTTTTTTGCGGATTATGCTGAAGTGCAGGCGCCTTATTTAACGAAGGACGAGACTTCCTAGGCTTGCGAACTAATTGATTTATTGTTGGCATAATGTAACAACCTTACAGTTTATTATTAATAATACAGATACAAGTAGCACCATATATCTTAGCTTTAATAGGAGCATGCGTTACTTATAAAAGAATCACGAACCTTAGTCAATAGAAATTTAACGATTTTTCAAAAACTAATAAACTTAATAGAACAAGATATCACCAACAACTCAAGTACTCTTTATAGATATACTATTAAAAATTATTTGCAACCATTATATTCATTCCTTATCTATGTTTCAAATAACATAGCAAATACAGTTGTAGCAACGCTTGTTTACATCCAATTTTATTACTACTTAATAATAAATATAAAATTGTTTGACTTTTTTCGCTATATGATTAGCAGGCATAATTATGGTGTTTTGATACCTTTAAATTCTTATAACATCAAAACTGAATTTACTCTTTGCTATACTTACAATTACCTCTCTTATATTTTTTGAATAATCCCACATTCTCAGGAACAGCATGAAGTACAACCCCACTATTAGCAATATTATTTGCATAAGAACATGCTTTCCCTTCTCTTAGATCTTTCTAATACTTGAAACAGATTCACATGCTTTGACAAAATGATAAAAACGCCATCAGAAAAAAATTACCAAAAATTTCTTCTTAGATTACAATAACATGATGTCTTCTCTTTTTATAGCATATGACCACAAAGATTATGCGTCAAAATCATTAGAATAAGTTTATTCTTTAACAGCAGTAAAATTCTTTTCTAAATGCTCAATCTACGAATCAAGAACATTTTTTTATTTTCATACAGATGACCCCAAAAACATAAAAATCTATACCTTGCTACTTAACCTTCTAGCATTAAATCTCGACAAATCAGTTTTTACACACATCTAAAAAAGGTAGATATTGATAAAGACCTAACCAATACTATATGTGTTTTTTCACAATTTCCATGATTGCCTCAAATAAACAAAATGTACCTTTATCAGCACAAGACTGATATCTCTAACCCATTGCTTTCCATGCCATTATTATCTCCATAAACATTCTACATCTTCTAATGTCAACACACTGAATTGTCCTAAGTTCAAGTAATCATCAACATGTATTACTAAATCAGGATCATGTTTTAATATTAGATAGTATTTATTACAAACACCACTCTAAACATCTAGAACGTTGCGGCTTCAATTTCCGACTACAAAACGTACTATATATATCCAGTAGACTCCAAATTGCTATTTCTCTAATCTTGCTACAGATATCATCAAAGACTCCCTCCACTGTAGGAACACCCTAATATCTATTCCAAATTTTGATGATATACTATAAAGCATGCACATCTTCTAAACAAGAAGTTAACACACAATCAAACATTTTATAATTTAGACTGAGTAAATAATGGGTCAGCATTAGAGATATAGATAATCAAGTTAACATTACAAAAAACTAGCTGAGCACAATCTCATTTACATAACTTTTAGACGATGGTATCGATAATTGCCCACAAACTTCACTAACAACAAAATCAATAGCTTCACATTTAGCACGTCGAGTATTCATATTATCAATAACGTGACTACATACACCCAAACCTGCGCCTAAAAACCTAGTAATAAAATATAACCCTGCCAAAAACGCACCAGTCATTAACACTACACTGTACACATTTAAAAACAATATTTCTTGAACATACAGATTAGATAGCAACAAAAAATTACAAGTAACAACACAAACACCAGCAAATATTATATTACTCATGTACCTAAATATTGTTATGTTATTAATTCCTTTACCATTTTTTGTATCCTGTACAAAACAAGAATTACGATCATTTTTTAATAATTGCACTTCATTACTTTCGGGTTTTTTAACACAATTAATAAATTTAATGCAAGATAATACCAAAAACATGATTACTGATAAACCAACTAACCAATTAGATATTGTATTTAAATTGCTATCTATCACATTATAATGTTTTAATAAAAACAAGACTGCTCCTATAATATATATTAACAAGCAAACCATACGTACCTGCTCTAATGTATTAGTAAGTTTCTTGTTTTTAATTTGTAAATACATTAATATATTTTCCTAAAATTTATCTTTATTAACTTAAATATCCCTTTCTAGATGTGATTAATGACCTAAAATATACAATAATTTATCATTTAATAATAATTAATTATTCTAATGCTTTCCTTTAACCAACAAATAAGATATGCTGTTACTTAAGTTTTTAGAATGTACTTAATAAATGAATACTGATGATTTATTGTTTGTACCCTTAGGTGGGGTCGGACAGATAGGCATGAATGTCAATTTATATCATTTGAATGGTAAATGGATAATCATTGATTTCGGAGCAGGTTTTGCTGATGACAATATGCCAGGAATAGACATGATTGTTGCTGATATCAGCTTTATAAAAAAAAATAAAAAGAATCTACTTGGTATAGTATTAACACATGCTCATGAAGACCATATAGGAGGTATACAGTATCTCTGGAATGATTTACAATGTCCAATATATGCAACGAAATTTACCGCTGCTTTACTGCAAGCAAAATTAAAAGAATATTCATTTGAAGTCAACATAACAGAAATTGATACTACAAAAAGATTAAATCTTGGTCCTTTTACTCTTGAATTTATAAATTTGACACACTCGATACCAGAAATGAATGCAATTGCATTACATACTGACAAAGGAATAGTAGTACACACAGGAGATTGGAAGTTAGATGATAACCCAATGATTGGCCCTGTATCGAACACACAAAGGTTAAAAGAATTAGGAGATGAAGGAGTTTTAGCACTTGTATGCGATTCAACCAACATATTTACTAAAAACAAATCAGGATCCGAAGGTGACTTAGAAGAAAGTTTGTTCAATATAATAAAAAACTGCAATCAAAAAGTTGCCGTATCTTTATTTGCTTCCAACATTGCACGAATCCATACCATAACACACATTGCAGAAAGATTAGATAGAAAAGTAGTAATACTAGGAAAATCTCTTATAAGAATTACACAGGCTGCACAAGACAGCGGGTATCTACAAGACATACCAGAATTCATTAACATCAACCAAGCAAATAAACTTCCAAGGAATCAAGTTTTACTACTTTGTACTGGTTGTCAAGGTGAAGCGTTAGCAGCAACTGCTAAACTTGCTAACAATTCTCATGCATTAACCAAATTAGAAGATGGAGATACAATCATCTTTTCTTCCAAAATAATTCCAGGAAATGAAAAGCGCATATATAGTGTATTCAATAAATTCGTCAATATGGGAATTAATGTTATTACAGAATTTATGGAACATGTACATGTATCAGGACACCCTTCCAAAAATGAAGTAGCTACTATGTATTCATTAGTAAGGCCTAAACTATCTATTCCTGTGCACGGGGAATACATACATATGTACGAACATGCCAAAATTGCAAAGCAGTGTAACGTAGATAAAGCAATAATAGTTCATCCAGGAGATGTAATAAGCCTCACAAAAAAACAAAAGATTAATTCTGTGAAAGCTGGTTATTTTGGTGTTGATGGTAATTTCTTACACCACCCTCAAGGTAGCGTCATATCCATGAGGAAAAGGATGAAAGATTCAGGAATAATTGTAATAACACTAGTTTTAAATAATAAAAAAGAACTATTAAAAGAGCCAAGAATTTTTGCTCCAGGGGTGTTAGACCATTTTGATAGTGGAGCAATTATCAAAAAAATCTCATCTAAAATAAGCAGTGAACTTTATTCTAAAAAAATAAACAATATACGACAACATGTGGAAAATATAGTTTTTAATGCTTTAAAACACAATGTTAAAAACAAACCATTCGTTGAAGTACAGCTAGAATACATAAACTAGTACCCCTTATACTAGCACAAATATTTACTTAGTAACAATTTGCACAGCCCCCCTATAATTCAATAATGTACAGACAATATAGGTTTCAATGCTCTAAGATATAATAAAAAAACAACTTATTTATGAAGTACACTTAGAATACACAACTATATCTTGTATATTCCATAACCATCAAGTATTTGTTAAAAATAACTTCAATACCATAAAACTAGCGATATAATCAAAATAGAAAAACACACACATTAAAGCTTGTCTATTTCATTAATAATTAATTCCTATGACACAAGACCATTTCTAATTATATAAACAATACATTGGACAACTTACTACTTATCAGTAATAACACTACCAACAATAAGTGTTTCTAATATTACAATAATATAAACTCTAAGCTTGTCACAATAATCTTAACATTGTATATGTATGATGTGGTTCTTCTTCAATTAAAATATAATGGATAATCAATCATCAATAATAAAAGCAACAATAGCGTTAATACCATTTCATGGGATATCCGATGATACACTATTAAAAGCTTGTATTGATCTCAATTTAAGTGAAGAATTTTGCAAATTTCATAATGGAATATATGATGTACTAAATAGCATAAATGAGGATTTGATGAACTTTATAAGTACAAAATTCCATGAAACAGAAACCGTTAATAATTTGAAAATACGTGAAAAAATACAATATACAGTTCATCTATGCTTAATATATTATACTTCATTACCAAATTATAGAGAATTACTAAAAAACATATCGTATGAAGCATTATATAACATGTGTTTTTTTTCTAAATCTTTATATAAATTAGTAGACCACATTTGGTATCTAATTGGTGATAAATCAACTGACTTTAATTATTATACTAAAAGAATTACATTAGCTGTTGTATACACAAGTACTATTATGTATTTTATCAATGATTTCTCTAATAATCACGCTGATACTATTCTTTTTTTAGAAAGACGGATTAATAATGTAATACAGATACATAGATTAAAATCCTATGTATCCAATAAGACTGAAAAATTTAATATATTCAAAATCAAATTTGACAATGAATAAAAACTATATTAGTTATTATAGCCACATCTCTTCAATAAATAATGTTAATATTATCGAAGAAATAGCTACATTACATAATGTGTAAAGGTATAAGAATTTCATCTACAACAAAAAATCTCAAAAAACATAGTTAATTATTAATGATAAAAACGCGTTTCTAGAGTACTCATTACTAAGAAAACTACCATCGATTTTTTACTACATCACAGTGTTACACTATATTTTGACAGAACCAATAATATTTTATATTAAACTTATCAATAATTAATGCTAACAGACTATAATAGAGAAAAATATTAATTTAGAAATACTGTACAACAGATAATATTATAAATAACCTCATATACGCAATGTAAAATATTAGAACAAGTAAAGATATTTTAAGATATTTATCTGATAAATAGTGCATTATAATATTCACCAAATATGTTATAAACTAAATGTTACACTTATCGTATTATATATTATGTATCAAAAATTCAGAAATTTCATAAAAGTAGGGTTATCACTACCAAAACTTTTAGGTCATCACACACTACATCTAGAGAATAACAAAAAAGAACAAGGATCAAATATATTGACCAAATCACTACTTATCATAGACAACATGGTAAACCTTTTATTCAAGTACAATAAGAAAGATTCAATAAATGAAGTACTAAAAATATCGTGGGGACCACTATTCACTGGCTTTATCATTATCTTACTATTCTTTGGCATATTTGGAATATGGTCTGCAGTAGCACCACTCGATGGTTCAGTAATTGCACAAGGCGAAGTAGTCCCTTCATCAGAAAAACAAATTATACAGCACTTAGAAGGTGGTATCATTAATAAAATCCTAGTAAAAGAAGGGGAATTAGTCCAAAAAGATCAGCCTATAATATATTTACACAACACTACAGCCAAAGCTAATCTAGATATCATAAAAGAGCGGATGCTTGATTTACTGGCAACAGAAGCTAGGTTAGTCGCCATAAAATATAATAATCAATCTCTAACCTTTCCAGATACTATAAAGGATCTATCAGATGAAAAAACAAGAATGCAAATAATAGAAAATCAGCAACAATTATTTGAATCACATAAAAAAAACGTATCCGGACAAATAGATATTCTACAACAACGCATAAAACAGCTACATCAAGAATTATCAGGATTATCTGCTCAATTAACTTCAGCAATAACTCAACATAAATTGATCAAAGAAGAACTAGAAACAAAAAAAAGTCTTTTAGAGGACGGATACATTAGTAAACCACATATTATTGCACTTAAACGTCAATATGCTGAATCTAAAGGAAAAATCGGTCAAATTAAATCTGCTATTGCATCAGTAAATCAAAAAATCGGAGAAAATAAATTAGAAATAATCAACATCACTAACAACGTACAAAATAAAATTAATTTTGAACTTAAAGATGTAACATCTGCTATCACAGACTTAAAAGAAAAGATGAAAACTGCCCAAGATATATTAGACAGAACTATAATAAGATCTCCTCAAACAGGCATTATAACAGGATTAAAATATCACACAGAAGGTGGAGTCATAACTCCTGGAGCGCCTATTACAAATGTTGTTCCATTAAACGACGATTTAATTATAGATGCAAAAATACAAACAAAACATATTGAACAGATTTTATCAGCACAGATGAAAGATAAAAATATGGTATCATATGAAGATTATCGTGGACTAAAGGCAAAAATACGCCTTAGTGCTTATAATATACGTAAAATTGGATTAATTAATGGAATAGTAGTACAAGTATCAGCTGATGCTTTAAGTGAAGTCAATGGAATGCGTTACTATAAGATACAGGTAATAATACCAAAAAAACAATCTACAAAGCTAAAAAATTTAAAGTTGTATCCTGGAATGCCAGTAGAAGTTTTTATAATTACCCAGTCCCGTACTTTGCTTAACTACTTATTTACTCCAATAACCAGCACTTTTGAAAAAGCTTTTAATGAAAGGTGATAAACATGCTAAACTTAAGGTACTTCTAGTTGAGAGATTATACAAACGCATTTATATAGAATATTACTATATATTTACAGAGCATGCCTAAGTACAATTAAAGAAAAAGTATTAAAAAACAATAGAAAATATTAAAAGCTACATTCATTTTCAATATAAAATTTTATAGTGCAAAATTGTAAACTTATAAACATGCAGCAGTTATCTAAAAATAACTTAACATTTCAATTGTAATAGATAGATTTTCTAGACTTTACAAGATATAGAAAAACAGAACCTACATGTTACATACTTGTACAATATTATTTATTACATAATTTTATTATATTTAGATCTATCATATTGAAACATTCTACATAATATAATTACTGATATTAGCCCAATAAGTACTATAACCAGAGCATATGGAGCTGCATCAGTGTATCTTTCATCACTGATAAGTTCATACATTGTAGTAGCCATAGTATCAAAGTTAAAAGGCCTAATAATTAGTGTTGCTGCTAGTTCCTTTATAACATCAACAAATACTAATAAAAACCCAACTAATATACTCTTCTTAATCATTGGAATATGAATATTAAAGCACGTAGAAATTACATTATGTCCCATTAACAAAGATGACCAATCTATTTCTTTTGGAATCTTATTTAATCCAGATTCTATAGGGCCTAAAGATATAGCAAGAAACCTAAATACATAAGAATATATTAACCCAAATGTTGTTCCTATCAGAGCAAATGAAAAATATGAGGTAACAAAATGTGATAGACTTCCTAGTAATACCATAACACTTACAGCAACAATAGTATTAGGGACAGCATAACCCATCACAATAAATTTTATTATATAAGATAACGATTCCCTTTTTCTGATTATGTATGACATAATAACTGATATCACAACAGTAATAATAGCTGTTATAAATGCTATACTAACACTATTGAATATAGATATATAGAATCTACTATTAGCTACTAATGTTCCAACTCTCTCAATAGTCCAATACAATAAAGGTACAATAGGTATTACAAAACCTATTAACACTGGCACTAAACAAACACAATATATTAATACAAGTTTCAATTTATTCTCAACCTTCCAAGTATGATAATATTCTGTATTCATCTTTATTGTTGAATAAGATATCCCTTTACCACGAAATAACTTTTCTAATATGATAAGCAAAAATATAAAAAACAATGCAATAAAAGCAAATAAACAAGCAGAATATTTATCATATAATAAAAACCAATTCCTATATATTCCTCTAGTAAAAGTATCTATTGCAAGAAATTGTGGTGTACCAAAATCAGATATTACTTCCATTAATACAAATGATACACCAGCAGCAATAGCTGGACGAACTACGGGCAAAGCAATGGAAGTTAAAATTTTACCCCTAAAAGGACATAACGTGGTAGCAACTGCAATAGTACTACGAATAGCTATTAAACTTGTTCTCACTAACATATATACATAGGGATACAGATTAAATCCTATAATAATAATCCCCCATCCCAAGGATTTAACATTAGGAAAATAATAATCTCCTTTACTCCAATGAAAAGTTTCTCGCAAAAAGATTTGCAAAGGACCCGAAAATTCAAAAATATTTACATAAACATATGCAACTATATACCCTGGTATCGAAAGTGGTAAAAAAAGAGCTATTTCAAAAAATCTACGTCCAAAAAATGAATAATAAGTTACAAACCAAGCTGCTGATATACCAATAACAAGCGCTATTATTCCCACTCCTATCATCAAAATAATAGTATTAAAAGCATATTCAGGCAAAACAGATGTTAATAGATCTATTGTTTTATCTTCAGTAAATATAATAGAAATCAATGAAAATATTGGGGCTATAAACATCCCAACCAATACACACAGAAAAACGTTTTTTAAAAGATTTGGAAACGACACTATTTTGAGGTTAATTATATTGATCAGTCATGTATTTATTATACATAAACAACCTCTATCAGTCACTTAAAACCTTATAAAATATTTTATTGATAGAATTTCTCTGTATGTGATATATAGGGACATTAAACGTTTTTATAAAAAAATGGCAAGAAAGTCTCAATATCATATTTCTCTCAGGATAATGCACTGGTTAACTGGTATACCAATCATATTAATGCTGATTATGGGGTTTTGCTTGAAAATGGAGGTATTCCCCGACAATTATCCTATAGGGAAATTTTATTCCCTACATAAATCAACAGGGATAATATTGTTATTTTTATTAATATTACGCATAATATGTAGGCTTAATTCAATTATCCCCTCATATCCTAAAAGCTTTTCATGTTTCTTAGCTTTAATTTCTAAAATTACACATATAAGTTTATATATTACTGTCATAGGAATGGCTACATCTGGTTATGTTATGTCCTCAGCCTCAGGAAAAGCAATAGAAATTTTTTCATTTAATGTGCCATTATTAATTGACTCCAACAAACACATAGCTAACGCTGCACAACAGGCCCATAACATATGCGCATATATGTTGTCTACTTTAATAATTGTACATATACTAGCAGCACTAAAGCATAAATTTATAGATAAGGATAATATTTTTAATCGTATAATATAAGAGTTGTCATGCTATCAGAATTATGGAAAGTAGGTATAGAGTTTCTAGGAAGTAAATTTGCTATTATGGGTGGAGCAATGAGTTGGGTCTCAGATCCTTACCTAGTATCTGCAATATCAAATGCTGGAGGGTTTGGTGTTTTAGCGTGTGGTTCTATTAGTTCTGAAGAACTAAGGAAAGAAATAGAACTTACTCAACAGTTAACAGACAATGCTTTTGGGGTAAATTTAATTATAATGCATCCTACTTTAAATGAATTAATTGAAGTATGCATTGAAAAGAACATCACACATATAGTATTAGCAGGTGGTATACCCAATAGTAAAATTATAAACCGTATTAAAGATGCAAATATCAAAATCATGTGTTTTGCATCATCTTTATCAATTGCAAAAAGGTTAGTAAGAGCAGGAGTAGATGCATTAATAGTAGAGGGAATGGAAGCAGGTGGACACATAGGCCCTGTAAGTACTTCTGTGCTGATACAGGAAATACTACCCTATTTTAGACAAGAAGAACACCTTAAAAAAGTACCTATTTTTATTGCCGGAGGGATTGGAAGAGGAGAAATGATAGCACATTATTTAATAATGGGAGCAAGTGGATGCCAGATTGGGACGCTTTTTGTGTGCACACATGAATCACGTGTACATAAAAACTTTAAGGAGATATTTATTAAATCTTCTTCTAGGGATGCAATATCATCTTCACAATTAAGTAAAGATTTTTCAGTTATACCAGTACGAGCTATAGCAAATGATGCTAGCATGAAATTTTTAGAATTACAAAAAGATGTCATTAATTTATATAACCAAGGAAAAATTTCAAAAGAAGATGGGCAACTTACCATAGAAAAATTCTGGGCCGGAGCATTACGAAAAGCAGTAATAGAAGGGGATATCACCAATGGATCTCTCATGGCCGGACAAAGTGTAGGAATGATACGTGAAATACAAACTACCGAACAAGTAATTCAAGGGCTCATACTACAAGCGTGTAACTATATAACTTCGGTACAAAAATTAACGACCTGTTAAATAACTAATTTATATATAGACACAGCAGTACTGCTATATTTACCAATTTTAACAAACTAAGAAACATGTAAATTTAAGCCTAATATAAAAAATTTTTTGCAAAGCTTATTTATGTTATATATCAACAAATCTTTATTTTTTAATCTTTTATGTAAAGAAATAAAAAAGATTATTTACAAATTACACCGTGATTCCATATAAAATACAACAATCCATATACTTCATTGAAACTAAAATATTAGCAAAGTTAAAGTAGTAATACACCATAAAAGATTTTTAGTAACTTGACATAATATCACCTTGGTATAGCATATGACTCGACACTTTATAACAAAACTTATTATGTATTGGAGCATATAATGAAAGTCATCAAATTTATACTTAATGTCTGTTTATTAGTTGCAGCAGTTTTTTTAGGATATTCTTACATAACAAAACAAGGTATCTTTCAAGTAAAGCATCATGATTCTACTAACATAATACCGGATGGATCTCATGTTGAGACTAGTTTTACTTTAACGAATCAAGATGGGAATGTAGTAAATAGTTACGACTTTCGAGGAAAATACATGTTAGTTTTGTTTGGATTTTCTTCATGTGAAAGTATATGCCCTGCAGAATTAGGATTAGCATCTGAAGTTCTTTCACGACTTGGTAATGATGCAGATAAAATACAAGTCATTTTTATCACAGTTGATCCAATAAATGATACTGTAGAAAAGTTAAAAAAATTTCATGACCATTTCGATTCAAGAATTCAAATGCTAACAGGCAATACTGAAGATATTAAGCAAATAATACAAAATTATAACATATATGTGGGGCAACCAGATAAAGATAATCAAATCTCTCACTCTACTATAATGTATATTCTCGATAAAAAAGGGAAGTATCTTACATACTTTTATCCAAAGTTACAAGAAGAAACAAATCAAGCAGATGAGCTATTATCTATAATAAAACAATACCTCTAATTTAATAATTAATTAAAGAGAATAGTACACACTCTTATATGAATTTATGGATATGCGTGATGGATAGATTTCTTTTACTGTTTTTATTGCTAATAATATTAGTATTTAATTCTAATGCACAACAAATACGAGTTGTTGGGTCGTCTACAGCATTTCCATTTATCTCAGCCATAGCAGAAGAATTTGGAAGATTTTCAGATTATGGAACCCCTATAATAGAGTCAGTCGGTAGTGGCATGGGATTCAGTATGTTTTGTCAAGGTGCAGGAAAAAATACACCGGATATAGTAATGTCATCCAGAAAGATCAACGATGCAGAACTTAAATTATGTAAAAGTAATAATATCAATAATATTATAGAACTCATTATAGGTTATGATGGCATAGTAATCGCAAGTTCTAAAGACAGCGATAAGCTTGATTTTACTAAAAAAGATCTATTTAAAGCTTTAAGTAAATATTCTACATCAAATGAATATATTGAAACAATACCATTAAACAATTTTAGATATTGGTCTGAAATTAACAACAGATTCCCTAATATTGATATTGAAGTTTATGGTCCATACAAAAACACTGGAACTTACAACATACTAATAGAAGAAATAATGCAAGATGCTTGTATAACTAACCAAAACTTTATCGATGTATACCCTGACCTTACAAAAAGGCAACGCATATGTGGTGTCATGCGTAATGATGGTAAGTACATTGAAGTTGCTGCAAATGAAAATATTATTATACAAAAAATAGCGAAAAACCATGATGCCTTCGGCATATTAAGTTTTAGTTTTTTAGTTAAAAATCAAGATAAAATTCACGCAAACAAAATAGCAGGAATAGAACCTAATTATGAGACAATTTCCTCAGGAAAATATGTTCTATCAAGACCTCTATATTTATATATAAAACAAGAGCACATTAACCTTTCTCCTGGCTTAAAAGAATTTATTAAGGTAATCTTAAGAGAAGATTCTATTGGCAAGAATGGATACCTAATTGGATTAGGCTTTATACCTTTATCAGATAAAGATTTAGAAGACACTAAAAATCGCATTATCAACACATTGGAAAAACAATAGCAAATATCATAAATATAGGTTCATTTACTATCTAAAGTTATATATAATGTTTTTATGATCATAATTTCTTAAAAACAATTTGACATAATTAATTTGTTATTGGTATCATTACTGCTCGATTTATCTATATAGGAGGACTTTCTTTGGTTGAAGTTATAGTTTACCATGGAGATATAGAACAAGGTATACGTACCCTCAAAAAGAAATTACAACGTGAGGGGAAGCCTAGACAGATGAAGATTACTCATCATGAAAAACCATCAGAAAAACGTGCAAGGAAAAAGGATGATTGTGAAAGAAGAAGGAAGAAATTGCACAAGATACCTTACGAGCCACAGTTTACTAAGTTTCAAGTTAGTGCAAGACATTTTCAGGTGAAGAGGCCTTCTCAAGCTGATGACAGCACTAATAAATGAGTATAGAGTTATAATTATAGCTCTCTCTATATACTAAATCATAGTCATAGTACAAGTAAGGTGTATTAATATGAATATTCATGAGTATCAGGCAAAGCATATACTAAGTAAGTTTGGGATTAACATTCCGAAAGGAGTTGTAGTACATTCATTGAGTGAAGTTGATGGTGCTATTAGTCAGTTAAATTCAAAGATAGTTGTTGTAAAAGCTCAGATTCATGCTGGTGGTAGAGGTAAAGCCGGTGGGGTTGTAGTATCTCGTACGTTAGACGAAGCTAAGATGTCTGTAAAAAATATGTTAGGGTCAACTTTAGTTACTCATCAGACTTCAAAAGATGGACAAAAAGTAAGAAAAGTCTACTTAGAGGCAGGCTGTGATATCAAGAAAGAATATTACATAAGTGCTATTGTAAATCGTAAACAAGGTAAAGTAAGCATAATATTTTCAACTGAAGGTGGTGTTGACATAGAAGAAGTAGCTTCGACTTATCCAGAAAAAGTTATTGTATGTGATATCGACCCAATATTTGAATTCCAGAGCTTTCACGGACGTAATTTATGTTTTGACAGTAATCTAAGTTTAGATCAAACAAGAAAAATTTCCGATATAGCTGGAAAAATATACAAAGCCATGTTAAGCACTGATGCAAGCCAAATAGAAATTAATCCTTTAGTAGAAACATCATCAGGAGATTTTATTGCTCTCGATGCAAAAATGAATTTTGATGATAATGCATTATATCGTCATCCTGACATACAGGAACTACGCGACTATGATGAAGAAATTAAAGAAGAGATAGAAGCCTCAAAGTATGGTTTAAGCTATATAAAGATGGATGGTAATATTGGATGCATGGTAAATGGTGCAGGACTTGCTATGGCAACTATGGATATTATTAAATACTATGGTGCTGAACCAGCAAATTTCTTAGATGTGGGTGGAGGAGCAAGTCAAAAAACTGTTACTGAAGCATTCAAGATCATTTTAGCAGATAGTAAGGTTGATGGAATATTAGTTAATATATTTGGTGGTATAATGCGCTGTGATATAATTGCTGGTGGGATTATTGCTGCTATACAAGAAATTGGGATAAAGGTTCCATTAGTTGTAAGGTTATCCGGAACAAATTTTGAATTAGGAAAAAAACTACTAGATGACTCAAATTTAAATATTATTACAGCAAATGATTTAAGCGAAGCAGCATACAATATAGTTAATATAGTAAAGAAATAGAGGCAATATGTCCATTTTAGTAGATAGTAATACAAAAGTTATATGCCAGGGTTTTACTGGTGCTCATGGTACATTCCATTCAGAACAAGCTATTGCTTATGGAACAAACATGGTAGGTGGAGTAACTCCTGGAAAAGGTGGGACATATCATTTGAACTTACCAGTTTTCAACACTGTCAAGCAAGCTAAATTAGAGGTAGGAGCTAATGCTACTGTTATTTACGTTCCAGCCCCTTACGCAGCTGATGCAATATTAGAAGCAATTGAAGCTGAGATAGAGCTTATCATTTGTATTACAGAGGGCATACCTATTTTAGATATGGTACAAGTAAAACGTGCTTTACTTAACTCAGCAAGTATATTAATAGGCCCTAATTGTCCTGGTATCATCACTCCAGAAGAATGTAAAATTGGTATTATGCCTGGATACATACATAAACGTGGTCATATAGGTGTTATTTCACGCTCTGGAACACTTACATATGAAGCAGTAGCACAAACCACAGAAGTTGGATTAGGCCAATCAACATGTATTGGCATAGGTGGAGATCCTATTCATGGAATGTCTTTCACAGACTGCATGAAGCTATTCATAAGCGATCCAGACACACATGGTATTATCATGATTGGAGAGATTGGAGGGTCAGAAGAGGAAGAGGTTGCAGAATTTATAAAGTTATCAAGAACTAATAAACCTATAGTTGGATTCATCGCTGGAAAAACTGCACCTCCAGGGAAACGCATGGGTCATGCTGGAGCAATTTCCTCCGGTATTTCAGGCAGTGCTGAGAATAAAATAGCAGCCATGAAAAATGCAGGTATTATTATTGCTGAAACTCCAGCAGTCATAGGAAGAACAATGTTAGAAGCTGTGAATAATAAAACAAAAAGCTAAGTTTAAATACACTTTTTTGCCTATATTGTATATTTTTAAATGCTGGGTTGATATCAACATTTGCTTCTTGTTATGTTAAAATTCTTGGCCAGTGATAAGCGGTAGGCTTATTTTGTAAAGTTACAAGCAAAACAGGATGCATTTTTTATGGTTTCTCAATACTCATTTTCTGGCACTGACTGTTTTATGCTGTTCCATGTAGCTATAATGAGGATTATCCTATAAAGATGAGTAGATAAAACGAAAAGATGCTAGCATACAGTTATTAATTAACTTTTACATAATTGATATTAAAAAGCCAAGTATTTCCAGCATTTACTATAAGCAAGCACATTGTCTTAACAACTCATTTGAATTTTTACTATCAATACTTCTATAAACTTATACTTGTCACAACAAATCATGTTTAGATAATTTATAAAAAAATCTTACATACAAGTATTTTTCCATTAACAAAGTATATATATTATCTCTATTAAATATTATAAAAATTTTTAACTTGCCGCCTACAGAGCTTTGCTATCTCAAAACCTTATAATACACACTCCCTATTTCTTATTCGTAACATACTATTTAAAAAATATTAACCTTATCATACTCACAATATCCATTTCATTTTCAATACAAGCAAATTATCTCAAAAATCAATAAACAATATGCCTATCTTTACAACAAAAAGAATATGAAATCATATAAAATTTGCATTATCTAATCATTAAAAATACTAATTAATTTAGTTTTTACATGCGATATAATATCCACTCCTTTAACGTATTCTCCACTAATTTGCGCTAATTGAGCATTGCCTCCACCTTTGCTTTTCATTACGCTACCTATTATTTTTACAAAATCTGCAGCTTTAACTTTGCTATGTAAACTACTCCCAACTCCTACAGTATATATCACATTGTGATCCACAACATTAGAAAACAATATAATCCCACTATCAGTTAGATGCTTATTAACAAACTTCCTAACTATATCAATCGGTACATCATTTAAATTACTATACAAGAAATCAATATTTCCTATTTTCTCAGCGCTAACACCTTGTAGCTTAATCATACTAAAATAGACATCTGATAATTTCTGCTTTAGTTCTTGATTACTTTTATTAAGCTTATCTATTTGTGGTAATACATTATCTATAGGAGTCTTAATATGCTCAGCAATTGAATACAACATCTTCTCTTGTTGTCTGAAATAATTTATTGCATATTGACCTGTAACAGCCTCTATTCTACGTATTCCACAAGCAACACTAGCTTCTGAGATTATCCTAAAACACCCTATCTCGCCAGTGTATTTCACATGAGTACCACAACATAATTCTTTCGAATCTTTTATATTAACTACTCTCACTCCATGTTCTTCATATTTTTCAATAAACAACGCAACAGCCCCTTCAGCAACTGCATCTTTTAAATTACATATATCAGTAATAACAGGACTATTCTCACGTATTAAAGAATACATCTTATCTTCAATCAAAGTAAGCTGCTCATTTGTTAATGCCATACCATAACTAAAATCAAATCGTAATTTATCATCACTTACCAATGATCCTTTTTGCATGATGCTATTATCTATTTCCGACTTTAAGACATAATGTAACAAATGTGTTGCTGAATGATTAGCACACAAATTTTTTCTTCTTTCATCATTTACTTCTGCAGAAATTATATCCCCTACCATTACGGAGCCTTTTCTGATAACACACTCATGAACATAAAGAGTATCTAATATCTTTTTTGTGTCTATCACTTCAGCAACATTACTATCATCAAGTAACGCCTTTTCCTGTCTCACAATAACACTTAATATTCCTGT
The DNA here is from genome assembly GCF_000632845.1 of Ehrlichia japonica. Taxonomy (NCBI): domain Bacteria; kingdom Pseudomonadati; phylum Pseudomonadota; class Alphaproteobacteria; order Rickettsiales; family Anaplasmataceae; genus Ehrlichia; species Ehrlichia japonica. Next base: position 986,440 of record NZ_CP007474.1, read on the forward strand.
ATCTCCTTTTTGCCCTCCAGATTCAGCATAAAATGGTGTTATATCCAACAATATATCAACTTTATCTCCAACATTAGCTACTTCAATACTCTTATCATTTCCATGGACTATTGATAAAACTTTAGCCTTAGCATTACAATGTTCATACCCGATAAATTTTGTATCACCACAATACTGTTTAACATCTGTCCAAAATTTTCCTTTTAACTGTTGATCAGATTTTATGGAATGGTTAAGCCTAGATCTTTCTTTTTGTTTGCTCATGTTATCATAAAAGCCCTGTTCATCAAATTTTACTCCTTTTTCTTTTATAACATCTAAAGTGACATCTACCGGAAACCCATAAGTATCATACAATTTAAAAGCAATATCACCTGATAAAACATCACCTGAAGATAAGTTCATTAACTCTTTCTCAAGTAATGGCAATGCCCTAACTAAAGTATCTCTAAAATTCTCTTCTTCTATCTTTAAAATTGATACTATTAGATCTTTAGCATGAAATAATTCAGGATAATAATCCGCCATATATCCACAACTTTTTTCATCAATTAAAGTCGGAAAGATTTGATACATCAAAGCTCCATCATATTTTAACATATATACATATCGAGCTGCTCTTCTAATTATACGACGTAAAATGTAATCTCTTCCTTCATTACCTGGTGTTAAGCCTTCTGCTATTAGAAATGCTGCTGAACGTACATGATCTGCAATAACTCTATGGGCAAGTTCATTTGTATTATCACCTGATTGCTTTTTCGATACCTCTATCAAATCTTTAAACAAGCTTATATCATAGTTATCATGTACCCCTTGCATAACAGCTGTAATTCTTTCAAGTCCCATACCAGTATCTATACATTTTTTTGGTAATGCACATAGTTCACCATCTAACTTTCTATCATATTGCATAAAAACTAAATTCCAGATCTCCGTAAACCTTGCACCATCTTCTTCTAAAGTACCAGGTAATCCTCCTTTTACATTATCCCCATAATCATAGAAAATCTCTGAACAAGGACCACATGGTCCTGTATTTCCCATACTCCAAAAATTATCATTAGTTTTTATTTTGATTATTTTACTATCAGAAACACCACTGATTTTTTTCCATAAATCAAACGCTTCTTGATCATCATGATATACTGTAAAATATAGCTTATTCTTGTTCAAAGACAGCTCTTTAGTAATAAAATTCCAAGCAAATTCTATAGCACCTTCCTTAAAATAATGACCAAAACTAAAATTACCAAGCATTTCAAAAAAAGTATGATGTCTATTTGTATGTCCAACATTCTCTAAATCATTATGCTTACCACCTACCCTTAAGCATTTTTGACTTGATACAGCTGTATCTATACTCGCATTACTAGGATCAATAAACATCTGTTTAAACTGCACCATACCAGCATTAGTAAATAACAAAGATGGATCATCTGTTATCATTAGTGGAGAAGATGGAAAAACTTGGTGACTATTTTTTGCAAAAAAATCTATAAATAATTTTCGAAGATTGCTAACTAAGTTATTTTTTATCATAAACTCATTCTTTCATAAAATATAAATTACATCATAAAAGCATACATTTGATATTACAAAGCACTATAAAAGTGATAAAATAAATTGACTTATACAACAAAGGTATAATTATTAAATTATACATATAACAAATTTGTGAACTTTATTTATAAATAACATGATATTCATTACAATACTATTGTCTATAGCATTATTAATAGGAAATTATCATAAAGTAAAACTTACTTTCGAAGATAAATTTAATATTATAACTTACCTAAATATTATCTATCCATTCATTGTCTGTTATTCATTTTATACACAGCACCTGAATATAGCATTTATCTTAGTAACATTCATTGTATTAATTTTAATATTAATAGCAGCATACATAGATAAAGAATTCTTACTACTGAAGCTTATCATGTTTTCTTCAGTAGCCTTACTCTCCATTATCGTAATATGTATAGTACTATGCTTAACTTATGAATCAGCATTATTTTTCAGTAAGATACCATTAACTGATTTTTTATTTGGAATTAACTGGCAACCTGATCCAGACATCATAGACGGAAAACCAGTCGGATCATTTGGAATATTACCATTATTAAGCGGTACACTCCTTATAGTTATTGTTGCAATAACCATAGCCGCACCTCTAGGATTATTTTCTGCAATTTATATAAGTGAATATGCAAGTAAGAAAATAAGATATATAACCAACACAATACTTGAAATACTAGCAGGTATTCCTACAGTAGTGTATGGATATTTTGCCGTAGTATTTTTATCACCATCGATTAGAAGTTTGGCAAAGTATTACAATCTTAATGCTCAATCGGAAAATGCACTAGTAGCTGGACTAGTAATAGGAATCATGATTCTCCCATTCATTACTTCTCTGATAGAGAATGCTATACATTCTGTCCCCAAGACTTTACGATATGGATCCATGGCACTTGGAGCATCAAGAGCAGATACTATTTGGAATATTATAATCCCATATGCATTACCCAATATCATTAGCTCAATTATATTATCAATTTCAAGAGTAATTGGAGAAACAATGATTGTATTAATGGCAGCTGGTATAACAGCACATTTAAGTTTTAATCCATTACATGCTGTAACTACTATTACAGTGCAAATTGCTACAATTCTAACTGGAGATCAAAACTTCAATAGTATTCAAACTTCATCAGCATATGCTTTAGGGCTTACACTATTTATAATAACGTGGCTTCTTAATTTACTTGCACTACACATTACAAAAAAAGCAACAAAATCTATTAAAATTCACTAGCTTCATATGTTAAACTATACGTTAGATTATCTCAGTACTAAATTTAACATTACCCCTCTAATAGGAGTAGAATTAGAATTCTATTTTGATAATATAAATTCAAACAATATCAGCTCATTAGTTACCAATATTAAGGAGAGGATATCTCCTTTTAACTGTAACATAACAAAAGAACAAGATAGTTTACAATATGAGATACAAACATCTACAACTACCAAAATTTCTAATTTTATTCTTGAGCTTAATCTTATAAAAGAAATTTTAGCAGACAGTATAAAACATTTTGGAGGAAGTATTAATTTTTCTGCAAAACCATATTTAGACAAACCAGGAAGCGCATTTCATATACACATAAATTTACTTGATTCTAATAACAACAATTTATTTTTTAATCAAAATAACAAAATGAGTGATTATTTATCGTACAGCATAGGAGGGTTATGTTCTCTAATGAAAAAACATATGATTTTCTTTGCTCCAAATAACAACTCCTACTTAAGATACATACATGCTGATATAGATACTCCAACAACTATAAGCTGGGGAGGAAATAACAGAAGTGCCTCCATCCGTATACCAAGCACCAGCACAGATCCAACAAAATGTAGAATAGAACATAGAGTACCTGGAGCAGACTGTAATTATAACCAAGCTATAACATCAGTTTTGCAAGGAATAATTTACGGAATAGAGAAAAAAATACAGCCACCACCAAAAATCCATGGAATATCGTCAGATATACAATATAACCTTGAAAAATTACCACTAAGTTTAAATGAAGCAATAAAGTATCATATAAATAGGACTTCAACACCTGCATAGATGTAACTACAGACCTTAACAACTTTTAAAAATAATTATATAAAAAAAAACACACAACCCTACTCAAAATTTATGGGATATCTCAGATATACAATATAACCTTGAAAAATTACCACTAAGTTTAAATGAAGCAGTAAAGTATCATATAAATAGGACTTCAACACCTGCATAGATGTAACTACAGGCCTTAACAACTTTTAAAAATAATTGTATAAAAAAAACACACAACCCTACTCAAAATTTATGGGATATCTCAGATATACAATATAGACTTGAAAAATTATCACTAAGTTTAAATAAAGCAATAAAGTATCATTTAGTATGAGTAAATCAGCTTTATGTACACAATCCTTTAGCCATAGGTTAATAATCAAATATAATGATAAGCATTAACATCATAAAGTTTATTGTAATCTGATAAAATTATAAATATAAAAGAAGTTTCTTTGTTATGAAGTAACATAAACTATATTTTACTTGGATAATCAAAGACTGATTTTATATCAGGTATATAACATTTGTCTTTTAATATACTCGCATTATGAAATAGATAGAAGGATATCATATCAAGTGATATAAAATGCTTATTTACAATATTATATGAAACTATAAATTAACTAAAAACATCAAAAAGAAATACAATTCTAGTGACTAAGTATAACATACAGCTAAAATTTTCATTTATTAGATTGATGCAATTATCTAATCATATACCTCATATACGTGTATAGTTTATTTCTACTTTACCTTACACTATTAAACATTAAGTTGCAGTCCATCATAACCAACTATTATATTATCTTTAGAATGACTTCTTACATAATCAACCAAAGAATAGTACTCAAGATAATGACTCATATGAGTCAAAACAGCAATTTCTGGCTTAAACTCTTTTATCCAATCTAAACATAAATCTACATGAGAATGTGCAAAACTTGCATCATACTTTAAGCAACCTAATATCAACACTTTCTTGTTATATAAAAATTTACAAGACTCTTCTGGAAAAGATTGGACATCGGTACAATAAGCGACTTTATCATTGAATATAAATCCATTAGACTCACTAATACCATGTAACTGTCTTATAGCTAATATACGAAAATCTTTAATAGCAAATTCTTTATAGTGATATATTACATTCACTGTCAAATGATGGCACCTCTTCCAGGTAGAAGTATATGCACTAGGAATAAAGAAATATGAGTTACTAGCAGTTAATAAACATAAAGTATCCATATCACTGTATACAGGTATGCTATTCAAACCATGCTTAGGAACAAATGGCTGAAGATCAGAAATACCATCACAATGATCCGAATGGAAATGAGTATACAATACCGCATCAACAGATGATAAATTATTTTGTAATGCCTGAAATCTTAAGTCAGGAGTAGTATCAACAAGCAGCTGCGTATCTTTGCTTTCAACAAATATTGAAGACCTCATCCGTTTATTATACCTTACACTTGAACCACAAGCATCACACTTACAGCCTACAATTGGTACACCTCCAGATGAACCACACCCAAGAATTGTTATTCTCATAAAAAATCAACATATTGACGTATGATCAATATCATTAGTAGCTTTACTAGTCAAGCATATAAATTATTGCTCTACTATATGCACATATATAAATTAGGATCATAAAATTAATATACTACCTATACCTGTGGTATTATCTACTCACTCATGTCAAAGTTCTATTATAGACTAAATATATCTCAGATATATAATAGATAGTAAGACAAGTTCAAATATAGCCTTATTAAACTAGATTATTAATCAGTATACCTATAATATTACTTTCCCGTTTATTTCAAATACTATTATAGATTATAAACATATTCCAAATATACAGCGTATATCTAGATTATAGACAAGTTTCAAAACATGACACAATGATTACTTGATTTTGCTGTAACTTAACATACAAAATAACTTACTTTATTCTATATTGACCATTACATTTTTAAATGCACTTCATAATTCGTACAAATTTATACATGAACATTAAATTCTACTCCATATTTTGGCTTTGAGCATATATGGTACGCAATTTTAAAACATCCTCTTCTGAAAAAAATATACTCTTAATTTTACTAATGTTAATATTCCTTCTTTTTAATTCCGCAGCACGTTTTACTTCCAATACATTTTGTTCAGTAACTTCTTCATTTTCTGGTATCAAGCTTTCCTGTATTACAGAATAAAAGTTACACACTTCAACCAACACATCTTCAATTTTATCAGTATTAACACTCAAATTACTAGTAATGACTCTTACTAAATATTCAGACATTGCTTTCAATTTTTCTTGTGGTATGTAACATAATGCAAGTCCTGAATCATCTTTTTCCATTAACTTACAACTATTATCTCTTAATCCAAAAACTGTATACTGAATTTTATCATTCAAAAAATCCATCTCACAAGTATAACTTGTACAATAATTTAATGCGTATATTAATCCAAGACAACCATGCATATTAGCTTCACATCGAGTACTAGACATTATATATAAAAGCATTATTGATAGTATTACGCTAACCTTCATTAATAAACCTAGCTATTATATTATATAATTCAAATGAAATACTACCACGTACAATAGGTATAGTTTCACCTTTCAATGCAGCTTGTAATACTTCATTTGTAATATCGGTATTTTTCTCAATATTCAAACTAATAACTTTGACATATCCAGAAATATCATTGTATATCGCATTAAGGAATAAAAATACCTGCTCATCACTAATAGATGAAAACCTAATTTCAATATGACGCTTAATTACATCTATATGTTGTTTATTATATATATCATTAACTACTTTAGGACTAGATATGTTTATCTGAAAATTAAAAAGATAATACTTCTTAAACAAATTGCTTATCAATGCTCCTAAATTTTCTTCGTAGAAAGTACTATATATATTTGAAGTTGATATCTCTTGCCATAAAATTCCACTATCATTTAGCATTGCTTCGTGCTTGTGAACGTTCATGACTTTGAAACTCAATTTTTGAATTTCATCAGCAATACGTAAATTATTTTGCACGATATAAGTATTAGATCTATATAAATAATGTAATGTCACAGACAAGGTAACCAACAACATTATACATACCCATACTTTTATTATACAGTATCTTTTTAACAGTTTACTATTCATTACGGTACTTCTCTAGTTTCACCACAACAATTTTTTGACCATCTGAAATATTGGGTGCAATATCTATTACCTCTACCTCACAATCTTTAAATTCTTTTATCATTCTATCTTTTAAGTCGTTAAAATAATATAAAAACTGTTTGTCCTCCACAAACTTCAATAATAGTTTTACTGTTATACCATTACTGTTTGTATTGAATGACAAGTAATTGATTTTAAAGCCTTTTAAATCGATTTTTCGCAATTGCAAAATTAAGTCAAAAGAAAAAAAATCATCTGCTAAAAGCAATTTATACACATCTATTGTTTCATACATTTCACTAATTCGTCTCACTTGAGCATCTTGATTAATTCTTTCAACTCGAGACACTAATTCTTCTTTATGAAGTAGTAGATCAATTTTCTCATCATAACCATTATTTATACTAAACATATAAGCTACATTTAGCAAAGACATCAGTACAATAAAACATAATAAAGAAGGTATGAAATACTTATTAAAGAAGAAAATTCTACAGAACAAGCTGGTATTCTTCGTATGCAAAATCTTCAATGGTTTCTTTTCTGTAATAGCGCACAATACTACAGTATCACAAAATTCACTCATAACACTTGAGGATTGTTTCAACATTAAAATTTTTGATAATTCATATGGAGTAAAGATACTCTTATTTATATTCTTAAAATCAAATAATAATAAACTAGTTTTGATATCACTAGAAGTTATAATGTACAAATTGATAACTGACTCTTTACTATACCCAAGTTTAGCAAGATATAAAATCGTATCAGATATCTCCTGATAAACTTTGCCTGCAATAATACTTGGCAACATTTCATCTTCGGCCATAACAATAGTACTTACATGTACTATCTTACCTTTATATAGAACAACTTGCCTAAAATCATTTGTTTTGGTATAGGCTATCAATATAGCCCACCCTTCATCGTCCTTACCTTGAAGTTTAAGTAATTTATCACAAAGATATGATAATTCTATGGGTAATAACAATATCCCACAAAAATTACATAAATTATCAGTAATAATTTCCAATAGCTTCTTAGATAAGCTGTTTAGTCGACTTGTTGCAACCATATAATGCCAGCTTTTACTCAAAGCATCCGGTTTTGTTAATAAAAATGCAGAACCTACTTCACAATCACCCATAACTTTACTAAGATTCATTCTGACTAAAGACCTAGCAACAATGCGACTGTACGTAGGTATTACATGTTCAGTATAAATTTGATCAGAATGATTTAATACAAGATATACTGGAGATTTTTTATACTTAACCACACATGATACAACTTTTGAGAAATCTATATCCTGTTCGTCTTCAATAAAATACTTATCACATACTCCACCATTAACGATATTCAGAATTACAGCTCCATTATCTCCTACAGATATGACTACTTTATTCTTAGACACTTTAGAAAAAAATGACATTACTTTCACACAAAATTTATAGTACTAACATTAACTAATAATTCATACTAAAGAAGAATCTTCTCTCTACTATTAACAGTAATAAATAAAGATATATTAATAAAAAATGCGAAAAACCATAACCAGACCTTTGAATTAACACTATTTTTACATGATATAATAAAAAGAATATAATATAATCCACTACAACTAGGATATTTTATGTAAGTAACACAACTCACATATATTCTTTATCGACTACACCATCTCTAGAATTACCTTATATTGAATTTTCATCTGCAAGTCTTTGTCACATCATGTTCCCAAATGATCTTCCTCTCACAAAAAGCTTATTTATATACATATAAAACATAACAATACTAACACCTAATATTCAAATCAAACACATCATTTACATTATCTAAATATCTTATAAATACTTATACCAATCACATATTACCATCTTATCTTTCTTGTGACTTGTAGTACTATATATTTATAACAACTTCAATATGCCATTCTATTAGGGATTTGAACCCCTGCAATCTCTTGCCTATCCCTCAATTCAAATACTTGTAACTCTGAAGTATTGCCTCTAGAACTTCTACCCACACACCTTGTCAAACTCTGTCTCAATCTATTACAACCAAATTTATTGTAAAATATCCCAACAAAAAGCATAACAATAAAACCTACAATAAATATTGCTCCAACCAATAATCCATGGTTACCAGAGTTGTAATCTACAAAATATGTTTTGTTCCTACTAATACTATCATTTGTCAAAGAAAAGCTGTCTGATCTACTTATAGTAGTTGTAAGGTTCAATCTATCTATTCCAGCATAATTACTAGTTGTTTCAAAATCTTCATCATAAAATACATGCCTTCTTAGAGTACTTTTGCTTCTAAAACTAGATTGAGTAGTGCTTCTTATGCCATATTTTGCTTTTTTGTTTGATATACCATATTCAACATCTGAAGCATTACCTATATATTTCTTACCTGTTGTGAATTTTGCTCTCTTAACTGTTGTAGACTGTACCGGAATTTTAGTAACACTTGACACATTATGGTTACGATTAGTTGACACTAATACTCTATCCACAAAATCCGTAGTATTATTTCCTACAGAACTCTTAGTGCTATCAGTATTCAAAATTATTGATTGTGTCGTACTAGGTATCACATGAGAGCCATAATATAATGTAGTTTCTTTTTTAGAACCACTAGATACATATGATAATGATTCTGTAGTCATGTGCTTTACATTAACTTTAGCAGTACTATTTAAATTTGAAGTTACTTCTTGTAACCCTTCAGACTCTTTAAGCAAATCATATGCAGTCATGTAAGGAGTAGGTGTAGTAACTTCGTACACAGACATATTAACACTATTAGTAGAAATATGACTCTGCATAGTAGTAAAAATATTTTTAGATTGCACTTCCCTAATACTGAAAGACATATGTACCATATAATTATTATAAGTCTTTTTAGCTTCTACAGTATTCACTTTAGCATATGCATCTTCAAATAACATATCCTGAGTAACAACATTCACAAAATCAGCAATATTTGTAACTTCATGACGTGAAAATTGTATGACATCAATATGTGTAATATTTCCACTTTTTAATTGTAACTCTGGTATCCCATACTTGATCATATTGTCTGACCCTACAACCGTGATTACTATACTATTTCCAATATGCTTTAAATATAATGACGTAATATGTTCTTTCATCTGCATAAAGTCATATATGGAAAGCTGATTACCTGCCTTACTATGAGCAACAACCAACTGATCATTATCTTTGAACTTACCATCAGGTACTACTCCAACATAAGCTACATAAGTATCTTCTCCATTGCGAATAGCACTAATTACATCAATCCCACTCACTGGAATATGATACCTAGCATCATCAGACAAATTACACCCATAACGATGATTTATAAGACATCCTCCTATATTTAAATCTAAGTTATAATCAACTGAGATTTCGTATATACTGGAAAAAAACTTGTGATCACTACTAAGATACTTTCCTACATAGAGTAAACTCAGACGTCTTTTAAACTCTGACACCATAATTAACTTATCGCTATATTTACCGTATCCTATATAACCAGAATATTTAAACAAATATCTGCTATTAAACTTGGCCCCTATAGTTATAGGCTTAATAAGTTGAAACTTATTATCATGATATTGCATACGCCACATTACATAAAATCTATCTGGCAATTTCGCTCTATCATCACTATCAACCCTTCCAACAATAACAACAGTATCTACCTGATTTTGATATAAGACAACAGGATACTTAACTTCTTCTTTTAGAGATCTAACAGAACTACTTAAAGGTATTTTCCCCATATCAAACAATGTTATATTAGGCAAATAACGCACCTTATATATCTTTAATGATATGGTGCTTTTTATCTTGTATTCTCTAAGTACACCTTCAGAAAGTACTATAATTAAAAAATCATTATCCACACCTTTCACAAGTAACATTTCTGGCAAGTAATCTTTTACTGCACGACTTAATATAGAATTATCATTAACCTTAACATGATAGGTAGAATTACCATGATAAATTTCACATATTAGATCATGTCCTACAAAAGCACGTTTTACATAGTATGCAGAAAAAATAGTATTATCTCTCTGAACAAAATTAACACTATATGCATTTAAAATGCTAATTTTATTCTGAGCAACCTCCTGATTACTAGATGTTTCATTGACAGTCATTTCTATTGATTTCTGCAAAGTTTTCATAAATGGACGTAAAAATTAATTATGTTTAATAATATTATGAATATTTAACAAATCAATAACTTTAGTTAATTTTTTATTAAAATATTATCAACATAACATTAATTAAAAATTACGACTTATTAATAAATACAACCTTGTACCCTCTCAAAATGTTAAACTTGCAAATATCCTAACACTCTACTATTATTACCTACTATTATCTAAAAAAATAAAAGCATGACTAAACATGAATTTCTCATAATTGGAAGCGGACCTGGAGGGTATATAGCAGCTATAAGAGCCGCGCAACTTGGATATGATGTTGCAATAGTCGAACAAGAAAATACATTAGGTGGAATCTGTTTAAATTGGGGATGTATTCCAACAAAGTCACTGTTACAATCTGCATCAATCTACCATAACATTAAAAAAGCAGATATTTTTGGCATTACAATAAAAGATGTAAAATTCGATTTTAGTAAAGTAATAGAACGTTCACGCAATGTTGTCGAAAAGCTATCCAACGGCATTAGTGTATTAATGAAAAAAAACAACATAAAAGTTTATCACGGAACTGCAAAATTACTCGGCAATAGCACAGTAAACATTACAGATCTCTCAAATAAAACAATTAACATTACATCAACTCACATCATCCTTGCAACAGGATCTAAGGCTAAGAGCATACCGGGTATAGATTTTGATAATAATATAGTTTGGAATGCTAAAAATGCTATGATACCGGATAAGCTCCCTGAATCTTTATTGATTATTGGCAGCGGAGCTATAGGAGTAGAATTTGCAAGCTTTTACAATACATTTGGGACTCAAGTTACAATGGTAGAGTTAAAAGATAATATACTGCCACTTGAAGATCATGAAATATCTGAATGTATGCATAATATTTTAAGCAACAAAGGAATTAAAATTCACACAAAAAGTTCAGTAACAAAATTAGAAAAGTTTAACAATTATGCTAAAATTCAAGTTTCAAATAGAATACATTTACAAGTAGATAAAATTATATTGGCAGCAGGAGTACAGCCCAATTCCAATAATATTGGTCTTGAGAATACACAAATTAAAACAGACAGTGCTGGATTTATTATCACTGATCAATATTGCTATACAAATGAACCAGGAGTTTATGCTATAGGTGATGTTGCTGGTCCTCCATGTCTAGCTCATAAAGCAAGCCATGAAGCAGTACTATGTGTAGAAAGTATTGCTGTAAAAGAAAATAAAATCACAAATTCTCAACATAAAGTACATCCTATAAACAAAAGTAACATACCTAGTTGTATATTTTCAATACCACAGATAGCTAGTGTTGGACTAACTGAAAATCAAGCACAAAACCAGGGTTATACTACTAAGATTGGGAAATTTAATGCAAACTGCAGCGGAAAAGCAGTAGCTATAGATGAAACAGAAGGTTTTGTTAAAGTCATTATAGACAAATCTACTGGGGAGTTATTAGGCGCACATATGATTGGAGCAGAAGTTACAGAAATAATCAATGGGTATGTTATTGGGAAACAAGTAGAAGCTACCGATCAGGACATTATATCGTCTATCTTCCCCCATCCAACACTATCAGAAATGATACATGAAGCAGTATTATCATCCGACAACAGTTCGCTTAATAGCTAGATTTACATTATTCTAAATGTAATCATTGATACCTTAATCATAAGGTTATTGATCGTATATACGTAATAAGATAAGTCTTTTAACTTATAAAAAAATACATGCTTCCCATTAATTTAGAGGTAAGCTTGTGAGATTAAGAAAATTACATGATACTTAGAATTACCTTCTATACTCTTATAAATTTCACAACATAAAATACAAAAATGCTTAACTAGAAAGATTCGCAATCTGTCTCACCTATTACTTATTAGAACAAAATATAATTCCATAATTACAAAATACTAACAATAGTTTATATTTCCTCTTATTGTAAATAAAACCAGCCTAAACACCAGAACTTTTGTAATAATATAATAAACAACTATTACATACCATAGCTTTTACAGCCAACATCCAACACCAATAAAGAAAGATCTTCTTACTTAACACAAAAACTAAACGAAGCACGTGATACATTATTAGACTAATAAAACCAGCCTGAACACCAACACTTTTTGTAATAATATAACAACTATTATATACCATAGCTTTTACAGCCAACATCTAACACCAATAAAGAAAGATCTTTTTACTTAACACAAAAACTAAACGAAGCACGTAATACATTATTAGACTAATAAAACCAGCCTGAACACCAGCACTTTTTGTAATAATATAAACAACCATCACATACCATAGCTTTTACAACCGACATCTAACACCAATAAAGAAAGATCTTTTTACTTAACACAAAAACTAAATGAAACCGTAATACAGTATTAAACTAACAAGACATGTAGTAACATTACAAAATTCTTATCAATGTAAATAACTTTTTTTATAGTATCAATTTTATTCGACAACTGTCTTACTTATTTTACCTATTACTACAGTATTAAAAACGCATAATTAAATCAACATTTGAAATAGCAGAATTATATACAAGGCTTACTTTTTAGCTACATTGTTGTAACATAGTCTTACTTACATTCCACTTAACATACCGACATATTACAGATCAACTATTCATCATATCAAAGAACTCATTATTATCCTTAGTTATGGATAATTTATCTCTCAAGAACTCCATTGCTTCAACAGAACCCATTGATGATAGCAATCTTCTTAATAACCATACTTTCTTCAAACATACATTATCTATTAACATATCTTCTTTTCTTGTACCAGATTTTGAAATGTCTATTGCTGGATATACTCTTTTATCAGATATTTTTCTGTCTAATATTATTTCACAATTTCCTGTTCCTTTGAACTCTTCAAATATCACTTCATCCATTTTTGACCCAGTTTCAACCAGTGCTGTCGCTATTATTGTTAATGATCCTCCATTCTCTATATTTCTTGCTGCTCCAAAGAATCTTTTTGGTCTCTGTAAAGCATTAGAATCCACTCCACCAGTTAATACTTTTCCTGAGGATGGTATCACTGAGTTATATGCTCTTGCTAATCTTGTAATTGAATCAAGCAATATCACAACATTCTTTTTATGTTCTACCATCCTTTTTGCTTTTTCAATTACAATTTCTGCAAGCTGTACATGTCTATATCCAGGTTCATCAAATGTAGAGCTTACTACTTCGCCTTTTACCGATCTACACATATCTGTAACTTCTTCTGGTCTTTCACCTATGAGTAAAACTATTAATTCTATATCTGGATGATTCACAGATATTGAATGTGCTATTTGTTGTAATATTATTGTTTTTCCAGCTCTTGGTGGCGCAACTATCAGGGCTCTCTGTCCTTTCCCTAAAGGAGCAACTATATCTATCACCCTCATGCTTATATCTTTTTTACTTAAGCTAATAGGATCATTACATTCTAATAATATTCTTTCTTCTGGATATAGAGGAATTAAATCATCAAAGTGCACATATCTTTGTAATTTTGCCATATCCGTAAAGTTTATGCTGTGTGCTTTTACTAATGTAAAATATCTTTCTTTCTCGCTTGGAGCTCTTATTTCTCCACTTACTATATCACCTGTTCTTAAATTAAACTTCTTTATCTGTCCTGCAGAAATATATACATCATCACCACTTGCAGCATAATTTGCTTCAGGAGATCTTAAGAATCCAAAACCATCAGATAATATTTCTACTACCCCTCCTCCTATTGCTGCACCTCCATCACTTACTACTTTTTTCATCAAGTGAAAGATTATCTCTTGTTTCAGCATTCTACCATTACTTACTACTCCAAGATCTTCTGCTATTTTTAACAGATCTTCTATAGTTTTCTTTTTTAATTCACTTAAATCCAATACCTTTACTTCTTGTACTGATACCTGATCATCTGTTCTCTCCTCTATTATTTCTTCTTGTACCCCCACTTCTACTACTTTATCCTCTTCTTTACTTACAACATCCGCTTCTAGCTGAACCACTGCACTCTTATTAGCACTCTTTCTACTAACATATTTTATTCTTTTCCTTTTCCCATTTAACACTATATACCTACAAACTATCTATACGCTTATTCATTGCAATATTAAAACTAACATTTGAATCCTAATAAATGCAACACTAATTCTCTAAATTCTATGGTAATTCTATTCAACAATTAACACTACCTAGCAATACATAAGATTAACAGAAATATATCTTAATAAAAACATCAGGCAAAAAAGCCTAATAAACTATACCGATTATAAAACTATAACACTTTGGTATTTTAGCAAATATAATAAACTTAATATCCAACAGTATATATAGCAATACTTAAGAAAAAATCGTTAGAATTATAAGCAATTACCCTCATTAAGTAAACACCTATTAACGTAATAGCTTTACACTGAATCAGACACAGAAAAATCATTAGCCCTAATATTTTTTACTCTTCTTTCTCTTTCAGCAACTATCTGAGCTTTCATAATTGCTTCATCCAAATCCACTTGAGCACATAAACCAAGCAATACAGGATCCCTAGGTTTAATATTAGCTGAGTTCCAGTGTTCTTTATTTCTAATAGCCGTAATAGTTGATTTTGTAGTCCCTATCAACTTAGCTATACACACATCTTGCATTTCAGGACAATATTTTAAAATCCATGCAACAGCATCAGGCTTGTCTCTACGACGTGCTACAGGTGTATATCTGACAGCCCTTTTCTTGTTTTTCTTAAAATTTCTATAGCTAATCAACTTAGGTATTCTCGTAGGGTCATTCTGACAACATTCAATTTCTTCTTTTGTAACTTGTCCCATTGTAATTGGATTACATCCAACTACTCCTTTTGCAACTTCACCATCAGCAATACCTTTAACTTCTAATAGATGTAAGTTACAAAATTTTGCTATTTGCTCAAAAGTCAATATAGTATTATCTACTAACCATACCGCAACAGCCCTAGGCATTAGAGGACCAGAATCTTCTAAAGTAGAAGAAGATTCCTTATGGTTATGAGCTAAAGGAACATTACTATTTGACATACAAATTTCTCCAAATTCTCAATGTAATTAAATAACCATATTATTTACAAAAATAAATAAGACATAAATATTAATAATACATTACTACTAATGTAATACATACACTTATAAATTATTACCATAAGTTTTGCAATAACTTATGTAATATCTTAAAAATATGCAGTAGATTTAATTAGACTGAGATATTCTCGTATAGATTTTAATACATAATAGCATAAAAAATTATTAATAGATAATGTATAAATTATCAGAGTAAAATTTAGAAAATGTACTTGACACTACTGAAATAAACAGATTAAGATATAGCTTTCTGCAAAGGTTTTAGGATAAAGATGCCAAAATTAAAAACTAAGTCTTCTGTCAAAAAGAGATTTAGTGTCACAGCAACAGGGAAGATAAAGTCTACTCAATCCGCAAAAAGGCATGGTATGACTAAAAGAAGTAAAAGGAGCATTCGCGTTCAGCGTGGTACTGCTATAATGAATTCTTCTGACGCACGTATAGTCAAGCTTTTCATGCCTTATAACAGATAGAGGTATTAATAGATAGAGGTTAAAAATGGCTAGAGTTAAGCGTGGTGTTACTACAAGAGCACGGCATAAGAAAGTTATCAAGCTAGCAAAAGGCTATAGGGGGCGCTCTAAGAATTGCTACAGGATAGCTCTACAAAGAGTAGAAAAAGCTTTGCAATATGCTTACCGTGATAGACGCAATCGTAAGAGGTTCTTCAGAAGTCTTTGGATTATGCGCATTAATGCGGCTGCAAGACAACATGGTCTCCTATACTCAGATTTCATTCATGGTCTATCCTTAACGAACATAACACTGAACAGAAAAATTTTGGCAGATATGGCAGTCAATCATCAGGATAACTTCAAACAAATTGTGGATCTTATTAAAGAAGCTTTAACTAAACATCGTGTTGCACAGTAATATACATAGCTTACAAAAAGAGGCTACCAGCAGGATATTGTCTAGCTCTTCCCTTGAAGAATTAGAAAGTATAAGGCTTCATTACTTTGGTAAATCAGGAATTATAACTACATGTTTAAAAAATATTGCAGCAATTAGCAATATAGAAGAGAGGAAGTCTGTTGGAAGCAGTATAAATGCTATATATGCTGAGCTAAAGTCTCTAATTAATTCGCAAAAAGAAAAATTGCATAAAATACAAGTTAATACTCAACTAATACAAGATACTGTTGATATTAGTTTGCCAATCCGTCCAAAACAAATAGCTAAGTTGCATCCTATTTCTAAAACTTTACACGAAGTTAGACATATTTTTTCATCTTTAGGATTTAAACTATCTGATGGACCAGAACTTGAAGATGAATTTCATGTTTTTGATGCACTTAATACACATAAATACCACCCCGCAAGAGAAGAGAACGATACTTTCTATCTAAAAACATTACTAAATCAAAAAAGAGTTGTATTACGTACACATACGTCCTCTGTACAAATTAGAGTAATGGAATCCAATAAAGGAAATTATCCTATCAAGATTATTGCACATGGAAAAGTTTACAGAAATGATTGGGATGCAACTCATAGTCCAATGTTTCATCAAATTGAAGGGCTATACATTGATAAAAATGTTAATATGGGACATTTAAAGTATTGTATACATTACTTTCTAAAAAAGTTCTTTGGAGAAAATATCCAAATAAGATTCCGTAATAGTTATTTCCCCTTTACTGAACCATCGGCAGAAGTTGATGTAAAGTGCAGTAACAGAGATTGGATTGAAATTTTAGGATGTGGAATGGTTCACCGTAATGTCTTAACAAATGTAAATATTGATCCAGATCAATACAGTGGATTCGCATTTGGAATTGGAATTGAAAGAATTACCATGCTCAAATACAACATTAGTGACTTGCGCAAATTCTATAATAACAAATTACAATGGTTAATTCATCATGGGTTCTGTTTTTCTAATCTCATCACAACATGTTGAAGACAACTTATCAAAAAGGAGCATTAATTACAGGTGGAGCACGTAGATTAGGCAGAGCAATATCAATATTTTTAGCTGCCAATGGATATGACATAGCCATTCACTACAATACTTCTAAAGAACATGCATTACAGACAAAAGATATTATTGAAAAGTTATGTAACAGAAGATGTATCCTTATACAAGCTGATTTAACAGAATTTGACTCGTTAAACTCCCTCATAGAAGAAACTTTTCAACTTATACCTCATTGTAATTGTATTATTAACAATGCTTCAGTATTTTATAAAAACACGTTAATGAATACTTCTATTAAAGATTTTACTAATCACTACAATCTCCACATACGCGCTCCCCTATTCTTAACTCAATACTTTGCAAAAAAATGCATTACTATAGGAAATGTTGTTAACATGATTGATGCAATGGTCGTAAAAGATAGCACAAAACATTTTATATATGCAATGTCAAAAAAATCACTACTAGATTTAACAAAATTTACAGCAGTAGAATTATTCCCAAAAATAAAAGTTAATGCTATTGGCCCCAAAATGATTTCTAATGATTTCTTAGATAACGTTAATTATCATAATATAATAGATAATCCAGAAGTTAAAACTATTCTTACCAGAATAGCAGAACTACTAGATACTAATAATAACGAAACTGGCACTATTAATTTCATACAATAACTGTACAACTAGTCTTTATTAGGCCACATAATACAATGTATTATAAAGAAAACATAACAGCAAAATAGCAACACACTAAGAAGATTATTCCTAAGTTATTTAAATTTACATGCACAAAGTACTTTTTTCACACATTTAGAATAAAATTGCTTCACAATAATCTACTCCTAAATACTCATATATATATATTTGTATCTTATTAACTGTAAAGACTACATTAATCATAACAATTTACTACTAAAGAATAAAAACACAAAAATATACATATTTCTTATACAAAAAAATCTACAGTTCATATTTTTACAATAAACGCTATAATATAATAAACTAATCTTACTTATTAAATATGTTTGACCATAAAATACTTGAAATACTTGTCTGTCCACTAACTAGAGACAAGTTACAATACAACAAGGATACCAATGAATTAATTAGTCAAAAAGCCAAATTAGCATTTCCAATACGTGATGGCATCCCAATTATGCTAATAAGTGAAGCAAGAAAATTAGAAGAATAATTCTATATTTTTAGAGGATTTTTTCTATCTATACACCAAATTAATGATATATTTTACAAATGTAAGCTTATTAACACGACAGCTATACTAATATTATACCGAATTCAGTATTAATTAGAAATACAGACTTACCACATTACATTCTAAAGTACACCACAAGTTACACCCTACAAATTACAATACAACAAGGATATCAATTAATTAATTAATCAAAAAGCTAAATTAGCATTTCCAATACGTGATGGCATCCCAATTATGCTAATAGTGAAGCAAGAAAATTAGAAAAATAATTCTATATTTTTAGAAGATTTTTCTATCTATACACCAAATTAATGACATTATTTTACAAATATAAGCTTATTAACACGACAGCTATACTAATATTATACCGAATTCAGTACTAATTAGAAATACAGACTTACCACATTACATCCTAAAGTATACCACAAGTTACAAACTTGACAACATACATATAGCTTTCTTAGAGTCAGAGACATAATTTTATCACATATCAAGTAGTAGATTACCAATCAGCATACACATCTTTTTTCCTAATCTGACATAATGCCACAATTGCAACTACTGCCCAAAACATAACATATACCCCAGGAATAAATGTGAGTCCTGTTGCTCTTATAAGCCATGTACATGCTACAGGAGCCATACCACCAGATATAGCTGAAGCAATATTACGCGACAATCCAAAACCAGTATATCTAACCTTTGTAGGGAATAACTCAGACATTGCCCCACTTGCTGGACCTAAAGTTGCAGCAAATGGAATTACAAAAACCAAATATGCTATAATTAAAGCAACATAGCTATCTTGGCTTAATAACCAAAATACCGGTATTGCAACACAAAACAACGATATAGACGCAATTAACATTACTTTCCTACGTCCTACATAATCCGAAATATACCCAAAAAATACATTCAAGACACCACAAATCATTATATTAAAACTTTCAATAATACTTACGCTACTAGCGTTGAAACTTAGGTGAATATTTGAGAACTCTTTAATAAATGTAATAAAAAATACCATAAAAATATGAAATGAGCAATTTTCTATACAGTCAATACATGTTGCCAATACTAAAGGACGCTTATATTTTTTGAATAACTCTAAGAAAGGAGACTGTGAAAGATTATTACTTTCCTTATGAGTATCATATGCAGGACTTTCGCCAGTAATACTTCTAATATAAACACTAACCAGACCTAATAATAGACCAATTACAAAAGGTATTCTCCAACCCCATACTTCAAAATTTTCTCCTGTAAAATACTGAGATAATAAGATCATAAACAATGCAATAATAGAACCAAGTACAGCACTTAAAGTCTCAAAACTACCAAAAAAGCCAATGTTTTTTCCTTTTTTAGAATGCTCTATTAAGAAAGTAGCATTACCAGCCTCCCCACCTAAAGATATCCCCTGCATCAATCTACAAACAACAAGTAATATGGGAGATAATATTCCTATCTTTTCATAGGTTGGTAATATTGAAATAAAAGTAATAGGAACAGATATAGCTATGATTGATAAAGTCAATGCAGCTTTCCTTCCATACTTATCCCCAATGTACCCAAAGATACTTGCTCCAAAAGGACGCATTAAAAATCCAACTGCAAAAATGCTAAATGTCATAATAAGACTAAAATATCTATCTTCCGCTGGAAAAAATAATTTACTGATTACACTTACTAAATTTCCAAATAATACATAATCATACCATACCAACGTATTACACATGATTGTTGATAATACAGCTCTTCTTAAATTCATATAACCTACACGTCCTCCTATTACACATTCCTTTAAAAAGAACATCTTTACACTTTTTTAATAACTTGAGCAAGCTTGATTAATTATAATATTGCTTTTAACAACATATTGCAAATTTCTTATTTTTATCAAAAAATTTAAATGCTTAAAAACACATTTTTCAATTTGACTATCCACTTTATTATGTGTATGATTTTAAAATGTTTAAGATGTTTTAAAGGTTATATTCTCATGTCTGTAAAGATAAGGTTAGCAAGATTTGGAGCTAAAAAGCGTCCTTTTTATAGGGTAGTTGTTGCTGATTCTAGAGTTGCAAGAGATGGGAAATTTATTGAATCTTTGGGCTTCTACAATCCAATGCTTCCTAAAGAACATGAGCTATTTGTTAAAGTCAAGGTTGATAGACTAAAGTACTGGTTAAGTGTTGGCGCACAGGCAACTGATAGAGTATCTTGGTTTATAAAGAAAGGCATTATTAACATAGAAACAGCTTAATGTATTTAAACCCTGTAAACCCTTTATTTGATACAAATATACCTATATTACAGTTATCCAGGTGTGTATGTATTGGTTGGCAAGAATTATTGTTTTTGCTGTTTTTTTATCATAGTAAACTAGTGTTATGTATTGCTTGCAGTAGGTTTTTGCCTATTTTAGAAAATTGATATCAAAGCATGCAAAAACTTTCAGCAAGATAATTAAGTCTATCTTTTAATGCTAAATCAAGCAATTCACAAAAATAGAAATAATGTAAATTCCCCTAACAAGGCAATGTACAAGAATCATAGTTTCAAACTGAAATTTGACCACCTAAAATACTAAGAGATGTCAGCATAAGTTTTTTGTATTTAGTTTAAGCATACTAGCATATAGTTTCTAACAATAACAAAAAGCTTGCTATTAGAAACTCAGGTAGTTTCAGTAAATACAGAGATAGTATAAAAGATTTTCGTGCAAGTTAACTTAACATAAAAAAGCTATAATCTATAAAAACAACTAAAAGAATTGCTACTTAAAATAAAACAACTTTTAATTAAGTTATAGGAACAAATAAAAAAGCACTTTTATTATTATCAAACCAGGCATTGCACAAGAAGTATAACTTATAACAAAATATAAAAACTATGAGTCAGCTATACCTCAGAAAAGGTAAGCTTAAAAGCCCTGCTAATAGTTACATATTATGATTACTTACTTAAACATAGGGTCCAAGAGATTTTCCTTACCTAAATAGAAGCTAATAAACTTCTCGAAAAAAAACATCATGAATTTGGCTATAGCAAAACTTATAGCTGAAAACACCAACTACCTCCAACCACATTCATCTGCAATTTTAACAGATTCAGTTAAATGCTTCTCTAGTTCCTGTAAAGGTAAATTACTCTCCTTAAATACACCAAAAGTTTTCAGAACGTCTGAAATTTCTACCCCTTCTACGACAGGATACTCTTGATTAACTTGAGCATAAACCCTCTGCGCCTTTACACTAGCTAAAAACTCCAATAATCTTATAGCATTTTGCTTGTTCTTCGCATTCTTTGTAACAGCACCACCACTAATGTTAATCATAGTACCCGTAGTTTCCTGATTAGGGAAAAAAATACCAAGCTTTTTAACTGCAGCTTGATCACTTTTTTTATCAGAAGCTGCAATCCTTCCAAAATAATAACTATTAACTATAGCGATACTACCTTCATCTGCTGCAACAGCATAAATTTGATCTATATCTCCACCGCTAGGTTTCCTAGCCATATTCGAAACTAAACCTTTAATCCAAATCTTAGTATTCTCTATACCATTATTTGCTATCATAAAAGCAATTAACGACTGATTATATGGGCTACTGGAAGATCTTATTAAAATTTTATCTTTCCATTTCGTATTTGCAAGGTGTTCATATGTACTCAACTCATTCTCTTCAATTACATCCTTGTTATATACTATCACCCTTGCACGCTTCGTCAATCCAAACCAAAATCCATCACTATCTCTATACTTGCTAGGAATCGCTTGATTTAGTACTTCAGATTGCACAGGCTGTAATAATCCCTTTTTCTTAGCAAGAATAAGATTAACAGCATCTGCAGTCAAAAATACATCAGCTGAAGTAGCAGTACCTTCATTTTCCATTCTATTAATAAGTTGAGCAGCTTCATCATTAATATACTGAACATTTATACCAGTTTCTTTAGTAAATTGCTCAAACAAACTATGTAACAATTCTTCCTTACGAGATGAATATACCCGTACCTCTTGTCCTGGATTTTGAACTTGTTGTCTTTTAGTGAAGAAATTAAAAGCTAACATAATAACAGCAATGATACCAAGACAGGTAACCAATCTTATCATATTATTAATCCATAGATATTATAAGCCCCATAATTGTACAACATCATAAAATAAATGCAATATTTGATATAACATACAATTACATTAATAATTTAACCATATTTATACATTACAAATACATATCCCCATCATAAAAAAGTACAAATAATTAGCACAATTTAATATTATTTCACTAATTAAAATACAGTTTTTAAGACAAACTAAATGAACAATTACAATCTTACTTCCACAAAAAGATTTATAAATATTAACATATTAGTTAGCTACTAGCATTATATATCTGGTACCCCTATGCTCAGATTTCAAGCTATGCACTTTTTGAGAATCTATATTTTATAACACCGATACTGAGTATTAATAAAAGCAAACCTAAATTAATATTGCACTCTACAACAATAAAAAAAATGTTGACCTAAAAAATAATCACAAAAAAGCAGTCCTATATGAATGATAATGCTGTTAAAAAATCTAATGTAAATACAGTAGAATTATTTGTAATACCAAGTTATTTTATGTACTACAAATCAATCATTTGTGAAAAAATATCGTTATTACTATCCATATACATGAAACTGATAAAAGAGCACTCACCAAACTCCACATACAAAAATAATGTCTACCCAGGAATCAATTTAACATGCATAAAATCGAATTCATACAAATGTAATGCCTTTAAAAATCTATTGAAAATTTTTTTATATAATGTATAAGGAGTAAAATTATTTGTAATACCAAGTTATCTTGTGTACTACAAATCAATCATTTGTGAAAAAATATCGTTATTAATTATCTATATACATGAAACTGACAAAAGAACACCTCAATTTAACAATTACTTCATTATACAATATAAAACAATATAAAAAAGCAGCGTTACATGAACTACCACTTCTTTTAAAATTCCCTAAAATTCATTTACATAAAGCGAAATAGTAGAGCTATTCATAGTATTATCCGATACATCAGTAGACAAATTATTTCCCCTAAAATAAAAAATAGCTTTATCACTATAACCTGTATCAGTACCAAGATTTGCTACTTCATCACCAATTCCTACATCATATTTTCCACTATATATCCCATTTTCTAGTGCTTCAATATTGACTTTCTGAAAATATTTAGATGAAAGGAAATCATTGTGGCTATAGTTAAGGCTCGCAGCAATAAAAATATCACCCTGAAATTGATTTATATTATCAGACAGCATTCCAATAACTTGATCATCATAGACTAGGTCCACTTTCGTTGTATAAGATATACCATTAGGCCTAATTATATTTCCATGTTCATCCTTATAAATATGATAATCATCAGAATAATACTGTAACTTAAACATCGATCCTTCCTGATATTTATCAAAATCTACTAAACCAATGCTAACACTGTTTTTAGAGTAACTTTGTTTCTCAAATGTGTGAGCAAAAATAGGATCGATATATCTATATTCATCTATTAAATCAGACGGCATACCATTAGGATGCTCATCACCATCTGCAGTACATGGCACTAACTTCTGATTTCCACCAACATTAACTAATTTCAAATGGGTAATTGTCTTAGGAAGTTGAAATCTCAGATTTCTTCCTTCGTCAGCAATGAAAAAATCACTTCCATAAGTTCCCATACTATCAGTTGCTGGCTCACTAATGTAAAAAGAAATACTTTTAAACTGATGTAATATTTGATCATCATGCTTAATAACTGCCTGATGAATATCGTCACTTGTAGTTACAGTACCTTTATCATCTAACAGATTTCCTCGAATTATTACTTTATCATCACGGTGAAACTCCGTATTTGCAAGATGAGAATAATCTTTAACTGAAGCATCATGTAACAATAATTTTTGATAATCTGGATACAAATGATTAATATTAGGATGATTAAACTGATTGTCGAATACAACATTTCCATGTTCTGTTTTTTGTATATCATCAACTAAAGCAGTAGTAAATTCACCATCTTTCTCAAGCACAATCATATAGGCTCTATCTAGATAATTATTTGCTATCATCCCAAGAACATTGCGGAACACAAACTGTATACTACCAGTATCAAGATTCTTAACACAATAACCTCCTTCAGTTGATAACTCACCAACTTTTTGATCATTTACATACAGAGATATTCCACTCGTGTTTCCTTTACCTAACACAGCAGTACGTAACATTACATTTTGATTAGACACAATACTTTCAATATCGGAATTATTTACTTTTATAATATCACTTAAATCAATATAAGTTAGATCCATCAATAGATCCCTTATCGTAGAATCAACACTAGATTCACCACTGAACACTTTTTTGACTTCAGCTTCCCTAAAATCTTCAAAAGCTTTTTGGACTACATGCATTTTAATAATACTAACCTGTTGTGGATTACTCATTATTACTTGCTTATAATTACTATAACCTGCTTCATCTAAGAACTGATGTAACAATAAATCTGCATTAGGAAGCTTATCAAATACTTTATCAGCATCTGAATAACATCCCCTAATATCAAAAATATCACTACTTGAACGAAGATTTTCATCATATTTTTTCAGTATGTTGAATGCATATTCCATATAAGATTGAGTATTGAAATATTCATTGCCATTTTCATCACAATACACATATGCAGGTTTACCAGATGTGGTACTAACTAACTTTAGAAAATTATATTCCGGCTCTACTTCTATCATATCAGAACTTGCAGTATTCCAAGTACGTATGACATTTTTAGCAGCATAATGTACTACAGGTGATATTTCTCCTACTACTTCACCATTCATATTACAAATGTTCTCACAGTAATATTCATTCTTCACATCCTGATTTTTAAAAGCACTAGCATTCTCAGCAGAAAATACTTTTTTGCCTAAGTCTACTTTCAATATATTCATATTCTCTAGATATAAAGAAATGTCTTTAGATTGCACCCACGGGTCAAAATCTGCATACTTATTCATACTAATCATCTCTCCAGCACGAACAGCATCACCTTCTCTTAACGCTTTTAAATACTCTGAAATTATTCCAGGATAATTCTCTTGTAAAAATGTTACAAATGCATGTCCTATACTATACTTCAGATCCCGATCCTTAGTCACTGCAGTATCGGTTGCTTGACCTATATCACCAGAAGAATCCTCTTGTAACACACTTGATGTTATTTCTTTATCCCTTAACCCTCTCATAATAAAACTACTATCATTCTGTATGTAATCAGCTAATCCTTCTGCAAATATAGAATGATCCACTTTAAGACTAGATAACATATGTCCAGATGCATAATTCTCCAAAGCATGAGTTAATTCATGTTTTAAATTTAATATTTTACCAAACTGATATACATAAATTTGATATGGGATATCAGCATTCCCGTAGAAAGTCATACCACCGGCTCCATTTATCCCTAAGTTATAAAGTCGTCCATAATGTTCATATTGTTCGTTATCGTCGAATAGATATAATTCAAAGGTGGTTTCTTTTTCATTAGGGTCTAATCCAAAACTAGACTGAAATTTTGCTATTGCATCATCAAATCCCTTTTCAATCTCATACAATCTTTTACTAGGCAAACTCCCTAAAGTATGTATCTCTAGGTTTAGTTTCAATTGATCGTTCCTTATAGTATGTGTATTAGAAAAAACATTAGATTTAAAGTCCTTAGGATTACCAGTTTTATCACTATCAGGAAGAGTCGTATACATCTTACCATGCTTAATGCCATCCTTCATGAGAGGTAAGATTACATGTTTATCACCAATCCCAGTACCATACTGATGATTAAAAGAACTTCCATTTTGATCTGCTTTATTTACAGCATTATGTTCCACCATTTTGCTAGTACTAACTTGACCATTGTCATGTTCTAAGAAAACTGTCATAAAATCCATTTATTAAAATATTAATTTAGAGCGGAATCATACATGTAATATATTAAAATGTCAATATAAGAAAGTTAATAAATTAACTAATCAATTACTCTCCAGGCATAATACATTGATATTTTGCATGAAAATATTAATGAGTTTATTAATTAATACTTTTTTTGTAATAAAAATTAATAATAACTGTTATAAAATGTAATAATTATTAAGAGAAAATATGAACAACAATACACCAATTTCAACAAATGAAGAATTTTCTTTCAAATTAGAAGTAGGAGGAGATCTAAACAATCTTTGCACTGGCAACATATATAAAGCCAAAGTAATAGATAAAGATAATACTGAAATAGTTATGCCATCAAAAAGCTATTTCTTTGTAGGTGATAAATTTTACGTTCTATACAATGGCTATCACAACGACGACTACCTTAATATTCCTTCTGAATACCAATATATTAAAGCAGAACACATACAACATACTGACTATAACGACGAAACTAAAGATTTTTATCGCTTAGTAATATGTAATCAAGACGGAAAAGCATATTACCTGAGTTATCATAAGCTCAAGATAAGCCTGGAAAATATACTAAAAACATCAGAAAAAATAGACTTGAAAGAATATTATAACATACAAGAGACAAGAGGAAATGGCCCACTATTCAAAATAGTATCAGAAACACCAGATAAAAACACAGAAACATCTTCTGCTATACTTTTAGACTTACATTCTGGTCAAGAATTTGGAAAACTAAGTTCAGAATCCTTTCAATACGGATATTACTCCTCCCGAGTACATGATGGGTTTGAATTAAATTATTCTGACATCAACAAGCACCAAGTTAATGATGATGGTAGTATTAACTTATACAACATTTCATATAGTCTCATGCAAGAAGAAATAGAAAATAGTCCAGTTTTTCTCATAGTACAAGACAGAAAGTACTTTTTTACAGACATACAACAAGAGGGATCACTAGTAACCAACTACAATAAAGCATCAAGCATTTTAGATGCTGCTAACTTTATAATAATAAAGGATAAACCAAATGATGATGATGATGATGATCATATAGATATGCATGAGAAATTTATTTTTAGAATCAGCAAAAGTAATTTATACAAAGAAGATAATAAAAATTATGCCAGTATAATATTAGAAGATAAGGAAATATTACTAATTGCCAAGGATGACAATACGGATATTTTCTTTGATGGAAATTCTTATTTTGAATATTGTAACAATCTTAACGAAGTGATCAGATACGATGCACCTATATCAGGATTCGCTAAATCCTTTTTTAAGATTGTACAAGAGAAATTAGATGCAAACAATATGTATATTACTATGAAATTAGATAAAGAAAATCACATTCAGACATATTTATCTGACAAACAAGGAAATCATATCCTTGATTTAGCCAATACAGAACTAGCAGAATACTTATCAACCATCTTACCATTAGATTACCATCAAGATGAAAATGCAGTATCAAAGAACCCAACAGATGAAACACCTGATACCAACACTAATAATATTTCTAATCCTACTATAGAACAAGATAATGCAGTATCAAAGAACCCAACAGATGAAACACCTGATACCAACACCAATAATATTTCTAATCCTACTATAGAACAAGATAATGCAGTATCAAAGAACCCAACAGATGAAACACCTGATACCAACACTAATAATATTTCTAATCCTACTATAGAACAAGATAATGCAGTATCAAAGAACCCAACAGATGAAACACCTGATACCAACACTAATAATATTTCTAATCCTACTATAGAACAAGATAATGCAGTATCAAAGAACCCAACAGATGAAACACCTGATACCAACACTAATAATATTTCTAATCCTACTATAGAACAAGATAATGCAGTATCAAAGAACCCAACAGATGAAACACCTGATACCAACACTAATAATATTTCTAATCCTACTATAGAACAAGATAATGCAGTATCAAAGAACCCAACAGATGAAACACCTGATACCAACACCAATAATATTTCTAATCCTACTATAGAACAAGATAATGCAGTATCAAAGAACCCAACAGATGAAACACCTGATACCAACACTAATAATATTTCTAATCCTACTATAGAACAAGATAATGCAGTATCAAAGAACCCAACAAATGAAACACCTGATACCAACACTAATAATATTTCTAATCCTACTATAGAACAAGATATTGATACTGTATATTTCCCACTATCACGAGAACATATAAATATAGGTGATGCCATAGATGACGGTAAATATTCCATATCGTTTGATCTTACATATGAAGAGCTGGTAAATTTTTACCAAGCTGTAAAAGAAAATTATAGTTATGACCAAGTATGGAGTGCATATAATAATATATTCAAAAACTATGGTAGAGAACAACAAAACAACAACATTTATATTGATGAAAATGACCATATATTCATCGACAACTATGATTTTGGACTACTACAACAAATTCATATAGTTCATTAAGTTATATGATTAAAAATTCACAGGTAGCTATATTAATCTGAAAGAGTAAGTCTACTAAGCATAGAAGCTTGAAACAGAATGTGGAGGTAAGCGGATTTGAACCGCTCGCCTTCTGCGTGCAAAGCAGGTGCTCTACCAAATGAGCTATACCCCCTAAATTACAGTGAAAGTACACGTTATCATTAAACAATGCTCAAAATACATAACACAAGCTTATGAACAATTCAAGAATAATAATTAATCATAAATACAATTTTACTTATGAATATATTTATATTAAGGTGCTTTCTCATTAATTATTTTTGCAATTATATTGCTAAAATCATTTATATTTTTAAAATTCATATATACAGAAGCAAATCTAACATATGCTACCTTATCTAACTTAAAAAGATTATCCATAACCATTTTCCCAATAACATTAGTCGGAATAGCATTCTCTTTTTTCCCTTCAAGTTCATAAAGAATATTATTAACCATCATATTTATCCCTTCATGACTTACAGGACGCTTTTTCGTAGCTATTAAAATCGAAGAAAGCAATTTTTGCTTATCGAATAATTCAGTTTCGCCATTTTTTTTAACAACCATAAATGATCTAAGAAGTAATTTTTCAGTTGTAGTAAACCTAGAGTGACATACAATACAAGATCTCCGTCTTCTAATTAACATGTCATCTTCTATAGATCTTGAATCTTTAACTTGAGTATTATTACTATTACAGAAAGGACATTTCATAATTACTTACATATTATTACTTCTTAAGCTAATTATCACATAAAAACATTAACTAAATACCATAGTTAATAGTTGTATTGTATTACCATAATTATTATACTAATGTAAAATAAATTACCAATTGTTAAGGCATGCAATTCCTCCATAATCTACAGTTCCTCATAAAAAGAAATAAGAAATTAATTGGTAAGGATATTTTAGGTAATAGCTACTATATTACAATAGCAAATGGAATTGAAAAAAGATGGGTAATATATAATGGTAAAGCAGATCCAACAAAAGTTCCTGCACTATGGCATATGTGGTTGCATTATACGGATAATCAGGTACCAAAATCTCCAAAAAATCTACACTTTCCAAATCTAACTGGTACTCGTTATGCTTATCATCCTAACAAAATTTTTTGCCCCTATAATACAAGATAACGTTAAATATTATTGGTAGTCTCATGTATCGATCTAGTGTCATTGAAATTTTTGCAGGACTTATTGTTTTAGCAGCTGCAATATCTATTGGAATCATAGCATTCAAAAAGTTATCTTATAATACTATTTCACACAACTGTTACACAGTAAAAGCACATTTTCCAAGTGTAGATGGTCTAGACATGGGAGATGATATAACATTATCTGGAGTAAAAATAGGCACAGTAACGTCAATATCACTTGATACAACCTACAATCCTACAGTTACAATGTGTATACAAAAGAATATTCTACTACCTTCAGACAGTTCAGCATCTTTATCACTCTCTAATCTCCTAGGAAAAAGACACATTGATATTGCACTTGGTTCAAATCAAGATTACATCTCTACTGGAGGATTTATTGAACATACAAATTCAGATTTAAATCTTAATGTCATTCTTACAAAATTATTTACCCAATTTATTAAATAACAGCAGAAAATCTGCTATAAGTTAAAAATATTAAATCAGCACATCGCTTGCATTAAGAATGCAACAAAAAAAGCTTCCTCTCAATAATGCAATAAATTTTTGTTGTGTCACTTATTAAACACTATTCAAAACAATCACTTAATGCTATCATATAAGCAGTGTGTAATAGGTATAGTGGTTATGAGTTACTTTTATTATATGTTGTCTTACATTACTGACAATCTAAGTTATGTTGTTTTATTAGCACTGATATTATTTGCAGGTACAGCTTATTTATTAAAACGCAAAACAAGAAATAAATCTAAATACAAAAAATCAACATATACTAACACTAGTAGTAGTGGATCATCCGCTTATAAACCATACAAAAGAAATTATGTAGTAGAACATAGTTCTGAACATAGTAAAGGAAGTTGCTCTTTTATCGTTGAATCAGTATCTCAAGTATTTGAAGCCAAAACACAAGGAAAGCACAGATAGCTACCTTTCATAAAAGATGCTGCTTTAGTATATTTTTTTAATTAATAAATACAACATTTAGGTCTGCTTGATTTTCTTGAGTATTATCATGAATACACATTAAAGGTATTTAATATATGCTACAAGAATAACAGAAGCAATTGTCATTATTTAAGCATCCATAATAACAGGAATTTTAAACAATTACATCTGTCAGATCCTTAAATACATACAAAGAAAAAATAAATTTTATTAAAAAGAACGTTGTTTGTACTACACTTTCAGAAATTGCTAAAATATAAGCGCAGGCTTTATTTTTTAGAATTACATTAGATTTTAATACAGCAGTGATTCTGCTATTTTATTAGAAATTAGCATTAAAGGTGCTGGATATAATCCCAGGATAATCGAAGAAATTGCCATTACCCAAATACACAGCACCATAACATTAGGAATTTCAAACAATTTCTTCACTTGTTTATCAGATGACTTGAAACATGTTGCTTCAATTATATGCCACACATATACCACAGATAAGCCAGATCCTACAAGCAAAACAACTACACCCAACCAAAAATTAGATTTAATCGCTGCATCAAAAATATACCACTTAGAAATAAACCCTGAAGTTATTGGCATTCCAATAAGGCTTATACACAGAATAACAAATGGCAACGCAATCTTTGGCATATTTTTCCACACGTTTACACAATCCTTAAGATCAAGACTACCACAATTATAAGAAATACTACCCATGACCATAAATAATGCTGACTTCACTAAACTATGATTGATTATATAAGTTACAGCAGCTATTAAACCATAGTAAGTATTCAAACCTACAGCAAATATAATGCACCCTAAATGGGCTACACTAGAGTATGCAAAAATTTTTTTCATATTATTACTTAACATTGCAAATATAGATGCAAAAATCACTGATAACACAGCAAAAACCATAAACACAACATTAAAAGGTAAAATTAATAGAACCAATTGAGCTTTAAAAATATCATATATTACTTTTATTATAAGGTAGATTATTACTTTAGTAGAAACACCAGAAAAGAATACCGAAACAAAAGTAGGAGCATAACTGTAAGCTTGTATTAACCATTTATGGAACGGAAATAGAGCTGCTTTAATAAACAAACCTATTGCTATAAATAACAACCCAACTTGTATCCCTTTATTTGTTGCCAAAGATTTATCTTGAATTATTAAAAATAAATCCCCAACATTTAAGGTTCCAGTAATAGCATATAAAAAACCTACCCCTATTAAATAAAACGTTGCTCCAATAGTACCTATTACCAAGTAGTCAAATGCAGCTACTAAAGCTGTCTTATCCTTACCCATTGCAACCAAAATATATGAAGAAATAGATGATATCTCTAGAAAAACATAAATATTAAAAACATCATTTGAAACTAATATGCCTAAAAAGCCACTAAAACATAACAAGAATATAGAATAAAAACTCGGTATAGTGCTAACGTTTATTTCTTTGGTATTAGGATATATGCTATATAGAATACTCATCATAGCAACAAACCCAACTAAAAGAAGCATTGTCGAATTAAATACATTTACTTCAAGTTCTATCCCATAAGGCACTACCCATCCACCTATGCTATACTTAATAACGCCACCAGGATATACTTGAAAAAACAGCATCACTGCAATAGAGAAAGATATTAATACTACAACAGTGGATACTACCTTAACTAATTTAGCATCTTTCAATAACGCACATCCTATTGCGGAAAGTAAAGGTATAACAACCTGTAAAACAGGTAACGAACTAATCATCACATATACCCATAAATTCAATAATATATGATTGACAAACCTACTAAAATATTATCAAAAAGGCAAGCGCCTTTATTGTAAAATAATAACAATTAACTGATTTATATGAGGATACACAATAAATTGTTGGGTTTCACCCTTAATATGTTCATTTATCAACACAATTAACAAACAAAAATTAGCATTATAAAACATCCTTATATAAATTATTTACAATTCAAAATACTTATTACTCGACAGCCACACTTTTACCTAAGTAAAACTTCTTATAGCAAAACCATGTAGAGATATTTCGTCTTTTAGCAGCATGAAATTTTAAAGAATCCATGTTACAACATCGTAAATTGCTGCATCCAACCCAACAATTTTACAGTATTAAAAATAACAATATATAATTTACGTATAGTGATGTATTAAGTATTAACTAAATTTAAATCATAGTAAAAATTTTCTACAGTTAAATACTAGTATCATATTTGTACATACCATTTATCTCATCTACACTTAATAAGTGCACATTAATTTTTTCAATTTATCAATAAACATAAATAAAGTCTTATGCTTTACATAACATAAAAAATATTTACAATAGTCAGTATACTAGTCTTTTTTAGTATACTTTAGGTATTAATTCAGGGCAATCAAATTGATAAAAGGTAATTTTCAAAAATACAACTATACACTAGCAATGATGTTAGGAGTGATGGGAGCTATATCTATGGCACCTTTCCATATGTTCATTGCTTTGCTTATAGCATTTTCTGGATTCTATATCGTGTTATCACAAACCCAAAGCACAAAACAAGCTTTTCTTTGTGGGTGGTGGTTTGGTTTTGGATATTTTACTGCCAGTTCATATTGGGTTAATGTACCATTAATTATTCAAAGCAAAATCTTTTGGCCATTGATACCTTTTACCCTTATCCTTTCAGCATCTCTATCATTATTGTTTGCCACAGCCGCAGCAATTAGTTATATAGTTAATTACAAAAAATTACTTGGATTAATAACATTCTCGTTATCTTTCACTATTGCTGGAATGTTATTAGGATACATAGTACCTTGGAATTTGTTTGCCTATTCTTGGTCTTTCTCTATAGAAATGTTGCAAACTGCTTCATTACTTGGAACATATGGTATGGAATTCCTTGCTATATTCTGTAGTACAGCTGCTGGAGTATGTATAAGAGATAAAAGCACTTCTTCATGCATCATTGCATTACTAACATTAGTGAGCATGTTTATTTACGGAAGCAATCGACTATTAAACAATCAGGAACAGAAATATAATCATGATATAGCCATACGCATAGTACAAGGAAATACTGAAAGTCATTGGAATGGAAATGAAGAATTGGAATATGATATATTTCAAACATATCTACGCTTAACCAGCAAATATGGTCTAAATTCAAGAACACATGTAGTTTGGGGAGAAAATTCCTTTCCATTCTTAACTGATACAAACAATAGTTCAATACAAAACTACCTTAAGTTTACCATCCCAAAATTCTTAATTGCTGGAGGCACAAGATTTGCAAACAACAAACTCTATAACACATTATTTGTTATTAATGATAATGGACAAATAATCAACTATTACGATAAACTACACCTTGTTCCATTTGGAGAATTCATACCATCTATATTAAAAAATCTGATTCCTAAAGACATCACAGACAAGCTTAATTATAGCCCAGGAACAAACAAAGAAAAATCTATATCGTTAAATAATCAGAGTCCTTTTATACCTTTAATATGTTATGAATCCATTTTTAGCAATGAGGTTGTACGTAGGTGTACAAAGGGACAATGGATTATTAACATTACAAATGATGGTTGGTTTGGTATAAGTTCTCAACCTTATCAACATTTAGAAATCAATCGTGTAAGAAGCATCGAAAATGGATTACCTACCATAAGAGCAGCAAACAGTGGTATTTCTGCTGTAATAGATAGTTATGGAAGAATTATTGATTCTCTACCTATAATGACAGAAGGCATAATTGATTCATATTTACCCTACCACATCAGTGAAGGAACTATATATTCTAAATATTTGAATAAATTCATTACTATCCAATTTGCTACACTAATCATGTTAATATTAGTACTGTCAAGATTTACACTATCTAAATTTAAGACTTACAGAAGCTGATAGTATTCAAATCTTCCTACTTATATCAACAGTTGAGATTTACATTAGACTAAAAATACTAGAAAGCATTGAATTATAGAAACTCAAACATTAGAACTTATCACCTTTTCATACTCTAAAATCAATCACCTTATAACAAAAGTTTACTCCAAATTTTACTTTCACAGAGATATGATAAAAAACATATATATTATAAATAATTATACTATGCGAGATTAATGTTACAGACATAATAATATTATTACACGATAAAATCGTACTAAAATTACAGGAAAATATTATTAGAACAACAAAAATATATATTAACAATACAACTTAACATTCAGTCAACATATCATTTTATTCATTTTTTTATTATTGTCCAGTTTACCTAACATTAATAAACAAGTGGCAGATTTACCTAAAACATAGTACTAGAAATAGTTCTACCATTATCCTAATTAACGCTATCAATAAAATTTCTGAAAAAGTAATGATCCCAACAATTTCATTTTACTTTGCTTTTTCATAAAATATCACATATGATAGTCTAAGGCTAATTTTCACACTCAGCTTATAAAGTTTAATAGCCTTTTAACTTAGATCAAATCTTTATTCTACACAAATTATTCTTAACATTATTTAACCACATACATAGAAATAACCATATTTGTATTTTTCAAAAGTAATTATTAACTTATGAGTTCTTCATTACAATTGTACACATTAATTACCTCTACTCACAATCTCTTCAATAGAGCATTAACGTTAAAGTTGTCATAATTGACCATGCAATGACATATCTATATTAGAAGGAGAAAGATACACCTGGATACATAAATGATAATCTAATCTTAGAAACTGCAATCAGTCTTCATTATACATTGCTTCATCATGCGTTGATACAGATTGACTAATCCCCTTCACAATCTCTTCATATAGAGCATTAACATTAAAACTTATTTTAAGGTTGTCATAATTGACCATGCAATGACATATCTATATTAGAAGGAGAAAGATACACTTGGATACATAAATGATAATCTAATCTTAGAAACTGCAATCAGTCTTCATTATACATTGCTTCATCATACGTTGATACAGATTGACTAATCCCCTTCACAATCTCTTCATATAGAGCATTAACGTTAAAACTTATCTTAGGTTGCCATAATTGACCATGCAATGACATATCTATATTAGAAGGAGAAGATACACCTGGACGCATAAATGATAGTCTAACTTTAGACATTAGAGCAAATTGTAATAAAGAAATATTTGCAGCTGCTACGCCACTAGCATTATCAATTGCAAATTGCAAGGAAGATAAAATATTACCCCTCTTTATATTGGCTCCAGCATTAATAAAATTAAATACTGTATTATTTCTGTATAATCCAATCTGAGTTAATGCAGCAATATCTGATTTACTTTGAACATCTAATAATTCTACAATAAATTTGTTGAAATCCACTCCAGTAACATTTATACCCTTAGCAACTATTTCCATCTTACCATCTAAGGCATTAATCCAATCAATTAAAGTTCTCCCTTGAGTTTGAATGCTACCACTTATACTGACATTTCCAGTAACTTCATTAACATTTATATACTTGAGCAAATTATTTACTCCAACATTAGCTATAGATACAACAGCAGATAATGAAGAAGTATTAGATCCCATACCTACCTTACCACTAGCTGACACAAATCCGTCATCTACTTTAAACATAAGCTTGTTAATAGACATCAAATTATCTTTCAAACTAGATGACAATACAAAATCAACTAAGGTATTATCTCTAGAAACAAGATTTTCAATATTGATATCAATATTGCCATCCACATACTCCAATCCATAGAATTTTAGATCTTCATTTGACCATTTTATATTAGTTACTTTATTTGATTCATCAAAAACATTGCGTATCAAAGAAGGAAATTTTATAAAAGCAGCATTATATTTATTCCCTTTAAGATCAACTAATATCTTTGGCTTTAAATCTTGAAGTCCAATAGAAGCTTTAATAAATCCATTAAGATCAGATCCATCAGCACCATGAAAGCGTATTTTATCAATGCCAAACTTACCTTGCATTACATTTACTAAAAAGCTCAGATTATTAACTTTCTGTTTTTGAATAACAAAATCACTAATACTAGTACCAACATTTATTTTATACTTTATGTTCTTTAACCATTTCATCGGCATAAAGTTTTCTATCTTTAATTCCTCATCTATTGTATATTGATCAAAATCAATATTACGTATCTCAACATCACCAATAACAGAGCTACTTTTCTTATCATATTTTATTTTTAATTGTCCTTTCACATCCCCAAAATTCTCAGTTAACATCTCAACATGAGATAAAGAAAATACCCTAGGAGCTATATACAAATCACTTTGTATAGAAAATCCACCACTAGCCTTTGAATCAATCTGCATTGGAAATAACCACTTAGCAAACGAGCAAAAGTCATCTCCAATTATCTTAAGTTTGCCATGAAAATTAGAAATTAAACCATTACTACCAACATTACCTTCAATATATAATACATTATTATTTCCAGGTAACATTGCTGTCATTTTATTAATATTAACTTTTCCTTGTAATATCGCCAAGTCTATTATTAAATTAGTAGATATTTTGCCATGGTATTTTATTTTTTTAGCACTAGCTTTGATACCATAGTTTAAATTTTCAGATACTAATGTACTGAAGTAATCAAGGATACGAGAATCTCTTTTATATACATCATCTTCACGATTAAAACCATATAAACGATCTATATCAATCCTTGCAAAATCAATGTTACCATCACACGATGCATAATTTGAACAAATGACTTTTCCTATACCTTCTACACTGTCAGTAGATATTTTGAAATCATTTAATGCAAAAGCCTTACCTGATAATTTAATATTACTAGACAAAGAGAATTTTTCATGTGAATTAATAAAAGAAAAGATAGAAGTCTTATTTGTTTCCGAAATATCATTAATAAACTGTGAAAAGTCATCCCCATGAGCTAACACCATACCATCAAATTCATTATCACTAGCCATACCAGATAACGTTACTTTCGTTAATTGAGAATAAACATTCACATTAATCCTATTATCTTCCCCATCCCGTGATATCTTAGCAACTAAGTTATAATCACCTTTACCAATACCTAATAAACCACTCACTACCTCTACACCACTAACCGTTTTTATAGTACCATTTTTAATTGATATAGATTTACTATTAAAAGATGTACCATCATAGTTTGTATTAACAACACTATTAACAATATTAAATGCTTTTACATTAAAACTCTTACGTCGATATGAAGAAAATAGATCTATAAGATTTCCCAATGAAATATTTAATCCATCTATAGTAATCGCATCAACTTTAGGAGAAAATAGTAATAAAGATAACAATGATATTTTTAATTCAAGCTGATCAACCAATATTGCTGATTTCTGATTTAACAGTTTGTTATGACCTTCTATATATAAATTATTAATTACAATTTTAGGAGAAATCAATTTTCCGGTAATGCCCCCTACCCCTTTTACAGTTATATCACTTGATATATCTTCTATTTGTTTAAGCACATGCGATGTATAGTAAGAATTCCAATTAATAAAGAAAGGAGAAATTATTAAAAACAACAGAAGTATTAAAATAACTCCACCAGAATATATTAAAAATCTCATTAACGACCCAAAATAATATTTACTCTTTGTTTATCACAAATAATATTAATCATGTATAAAAATATCAGGAAAAGCATAATCTAATAAATAGCCACACTTAATAAATAATTAATAGAGTTATATATCATATACCTACAGTATTATTCACTGAAGATGCGAGCACAGTAAGATTAAGAATTTCAGAAACAGAAGAAGACATTTGTACAACTTGTACAGGCTTTTCCAACCCAATTAAAATAGGGCCTATTACAGACACTCCAGCAGCTCTTTGTAATAGCTTGGAAGATATACTAGCACTATGAAGAGTTGGCATCACTAAAATATTCGCTTCACCAGTTAACTTACAAAAAGGATATAATGTTAATAATTCTGAATTAAGTGCAGTATCAACAGACATTTCCCCATCATACTCAAAACCAACATTGTAACTATCTAAAATTTTTATAGCTTTTCTCATCTTTTTAGCATCTTCCTGAGAATGACTACCAAAATTTGAGGAAGAAATAAAGCCAACACGAGGTTCATATCCCATTTTCTTAGCTTGCATAGATGCTTGAACTGCTATCTCAGCAATTTGCTCTGGAGTTGGAGATTCATGTATAGCAGTATCTGCAACAAATATAGTACGTTCTTTCATCACAATTATTGACAAGCCAAATACAACACCCTGAGAACCTATTACTTTTTGTACATCATTAATAGAAGCAGAATATCCTCTTGTCACCCCAGTAATTAACACATCACCATCACCACATGCAAGCATACAGGCTGCAAAAACATTACGGTCTGTCTTTACATCTCTGACACAACTCCTATATAAATACCCTTTACGTTGTAATCTCTTATATAAATAGTCTGTATATTCATCATTTCGTTGAGAAATTGCTGCATTTGCAATCTCTATACCTTCTGTATCTTTAATACCCAAACGGTCAAATGCTTCTCGCACTTTATCAATACGCCCTACAAGTATAGGCAATCCGTATCCTTGATTACGCCACTGTACAGCAGCCTTAATTATTTTTTCTTCTTCCCCTTCTGAAAAAATAACCCTTTTAGGATCACATTTAACAGCACTATACATCATATTAAGTACATTAGAAGTTAATGACAATCTCGATGCTAGTTGCTTAGTATAATCATCCCAATTCTCTATGTTTTTCCTAGCAACTCCAGAATCAATAGCAGCTTTTGCAACCGCAGGAGATACTATAGTGATCAATCTAGGATCAAACGGAGTAGGTATAATGTAATCCTTTCCATAATTCATTTTACGACCACCATAAGCATCAGATACTTCATCGCTAACATATTCACGTGCTAACATAGCAATTGCATTTGCTGCAGCTACTTTCATTTCATTGTTAACCGCTTTAGCTCGCACATCCAATGCCCCTCGAAATATATAAGGAAATCCCATTACATTATTAATCTGATTATTATAATCCGACCTTCCAGTAGCTATAATGGCATCAGGTCGAATCTTACGTGCAATATTAGGATTAATTTCAGGATCTGGATTTGCTAAAGCAAAAATGACAGGATCTTTATTCATAGACAGCAGCATATCCTTACTTAAAACATCCTTAACTGACAATCCAAGAAATACATCAGCCATCACTAATGCATCTTTCAAAGACCTATCTTTTGTTTCAATTGCATGCTTTTCTTTCCATTCATTCATTCCAAGCTGTCTACCTTTATATATCACCCCATTTTGGTCACACAAAGTTATATTATCAGCAGGAACACCTATCAATTTTATCATTTCAAGACATGCA
The DNA here is from genome assembly GCF_000632845.1 of Ehrlichia japonica. Lineage (NCBI taxonomy): Bacteria > Pseudomonadati > Pseudomonadota > Alphaproteobacteria > Rickettsiales > Anaplasmataceae > Ehrlichia > Ehrlichia japonica. The sequence goes on from NZ_CP007474.1 coordinate 1,027,779, forward strand.
ATACCTGCAGCACCAGCACCATTTATTACTATTTTAATATCTTTAAAGCTCTTACCTGTAATATCAAGAGCATTAATAAGTCCAGCAGTTACAATAATAGCAGTACCATGTTGATCATCATGAAATACTGGGATATCCATTATTTCATTTAATCTCTTTTCGATAATAAAACACTCAGGAGCCTTGATATCTTCTAAATTTATGCCTCCCCAGCTTAATCCTAAATACTTTACGGCATTAATAAACTCATCTACATCAGAAGTGTTAACTTCTATATCCACTGCATCAATATCAGCAAATCTCTTAAATAAAACAGCTTTACCTTCCATAACAGGCTTTGATGCTAAAGGTCCTATATTACCTAATCCAAGTACAGCTGTACCATTTGAGATCACAGCGACATAATTTCCTCGTGCAGTATACTCATATACTAAATCAGGATCTCTAGCTATTTCTAAACAAGGTATTGCAACACCAGGAGAATATGCTAATGATAAATCCCTCTGTGTTAATAAAGGTTTAGTAGGTAATAGGGAAACTTTTCCAGGCTTTGAATCCTTACAATGGAATTCAAGGGCTTCTTTTTTCTTTTCATCAAAGCCACTATTTTTAAGATCTACCATAAAAAACACTCAATAACACTTCTTCTAAAGTCTTATCTGTATACTGATAGACAACACAATATGTCAAGCTTTTAACAAAACATCATTGACATCAATAAGCCTTTAATAAGTAATAAACAGATATGTACTGATACTACCATATATTAAGATACAAGGACACGTACTCATTAAATGAATATTTTACCAATTGCAACTTTTCATTAATGGTACATACAATACTTACATATTTTCAAAAAACTTTATAAGTTACTCCTTTGCAAACTGGCACTACAACAGTTAAAAATAACACTATTACTGCTTTAATTAATATTCTTCATAACATACTAAATGTAATCAAGCCGTTACATATCAATAAGCTATTTATTATCTAAAATTACATTAACTAATCTATAAGCATAGGCGTAATTTAAATTAAGACTACCACATCATAAATATCAACACAAATCCAACCACACCATTATGAATATATGGTATTATTAATAGTCTTAGCAATATATACATGTTAGTATCATGAAATAGAACTGTAATAGGATAAGACATGTCTATAGTATTTGCTTTATCTAACATCAGCAAATCTTTTGGAAAAGATAATGAAATACCCATTATAATAAATGCAACTTTACAAATAAAGAAGGGAGAAATTGTTGCTTTAATAGGCAAATCAGGTTCTGGCAAAAGTACATTGCTACACATTGCTGGATTACTAGACACTCCAGCTTCAGGGAGTATATTTATAAACAACATAGAGTGTATAAACAAAACCTCAGATAAAGATAAAACTTACTTACGTCGTCATTTTTTAGGATTCATTTATCAATTTCATCATCTACTACAGGAGTTTTCAGTACTAGAAAACGTGATGCTACCACAAATTATCATAGGTCAAAGTAGATCTATTGCAAAAAAAAATGCCCTGGAAATTTTGAAACGTGTAAACTTACAAGATAAATTTTCAATGTCAATATCACAACTTTCTGGCGGAGAAAGACAACGGGTTGCAATAGCAAGAAGTTTAATCAATTGTCCCTTTATAATTCTAGCAGATGAACCAACTGGTAGTTTAGACAACAGTACTGCACTTGAAATATTTTCTTTATTACAAGAGTACGCAAAAGAAAAAAGTATTGCCATATTTCTTGCTACACATAATCACAGTTTAGCCCAGAAAGCATGTCGCGTTGTTGAGATAAGCTCAGGCATGTTAAGGGACTTATAATACTAATTAAGCAGATTCTAACAAAATAAACTAGGGCTTCAATGCATCTAAAAGACAACATCTCTATAACTTCCTTCATCTAAATCTTTTACTGATTTTTAGAATTTATACATCATTACATAAACCTAAAGTTCCAACAAAGTAAAATCCAAAGTATTAATTAGTTAGACTTAACATAATAAATACAGTCACATTTTCAGCAATAAAATAGATAATGATTTTAATATTCATTTCAATTTTTATAACTTTTAGAATTTATACATTATTAATATTAAACTGAACCTAGAAAATCTTATCACGTGTTTCCACTATCAAGAATAACTTAAACTTAACAATAAAATAAACAGCAATACTAATATCTCCTATCTTAATACAGAATGCAGTCCTAAATAAAAAATATATTCATTATTAACCTAAAAATTGCTTATTACTGACAAGAAATATCAAAAGTATGTAATATATATAATACTATAGCTCAATTTATTGAACATATTAGCTCTAAAGTCATATGTCACCTTCAATAAGGCTAGCCACTTCACCGGCAAGCCATATAAACAATTTTTAGCATTACCTCTCAATACACATATAACCTTTATCCATCACTTAATGGATGAAATTCTAGTAGTACATTTTTTAGCTTTTCACTCGCAATATGAGTATATATTTGCGTAGTTGCTAGATTAGCATGCCCTAACATCTTTTGTATAAAAATAATATTTGATCCATTATTTAACAAATGGGTTGCAAAAGAATGTCGAAGCTTATGAGGAGAAATGCGAGTAGCATCAATACCAGCATTTACGGCTAGACCTTTCAGTAGTTGACCTACCCTTTGCCTTGTTACATGATTATCAAATTTTGTTCCAGGAAATAACCACTGTGATAGTTTATATTTGTTAGGAACAAAACATTCATAAACCTCCATATATTTCTGTATACTTGTCACGGCAACGAGATTTAGTAATATCATCCTCTCTTTCTTTCCTTTACCTTGAATCCTCATATGACATATTTCTGAATTACCATGATCTAACGCTTCCTTTACTTCACGAAATTTTAAACATACTAACTCAGAAATCCGCACACCTGAAGAATATAGTATATTAATAATAGCATTGACCCTTCTTCCATCAGGAGAGACATCTAAAGCAGCAACATCAAGTAATATACTGACCTCTTCAAGACTTAAAGCTTTTGGAAGAGAGCGAGATAATTTAGGAGAATCTAGATATAAAGTAGGATCATTTTCAATTATATTATCTTTATATAAAAATCTATATAAATTTTTAATAGCAGATATTTTTCTCGATACAGTGTTTGCTTTATATCCTTTCTTATGTAAAAACCTGACATAATTTTGTAATTCATTGATATCAGTATTCGTTAACAGAAGGTTATCTCTATCAATAAATTCACAAAGCCCAAATAAATCAGTTTTGTAACTCTGATAGGTATTATGAGATATATGTTTTTCCGCTGCTATTGCTTCAAGAAAAATATTTACATATTTTTGGTTATCCATATCAACTAACCATTTGCATACCTTTGAATTCTAACACATAGTAAATCTATTGTAATAACAAACAAGAATACTTATAAAGCAACTCTACTATATGATTATTAATTTTTTATAATATGCATTAATATAGCACTAAAACCTTTAAGGACTATACTATATTATCCATCTGATACAATAAAAATATCTCACTGAAACACTAAAAAAACACCAATTTATACACATCGATGCATAATGTATCTTCCTAAATTAATATTACTAATACAAAACTATATTTTCTATAACCTCTGCAATCCTTGACTCAAAATAATAAACAATGTATAAATCAATTATATATGTACTTAGTATCGTTATTGTTTCTATATGGTTTTTACAGTTATACAATTAGTATTAGTATTTTTATTAGTAATTTTAATATTATTACAACCACCAGAATCTGATAATTTAGGTGGATTTGGAAGTGCACAAGGTAGTTTAGATTCAATGTTTACAACTGGGTCATCCTCTAGCTTCATTACTAAGCTTACAGTTATTATTGCTACTGCTTTTATTATTAATACAATCCTATTGGTTGGTATAAATGCTAAAAGCGTACATAAGGAATCTATTGTCAGAAAAATCGTTGACATGGGTAAGGTACATAACCTACCGGCTGCAGAACATAACAATGAGGATAGCATACCATTTAATCAGTAAGGGATATGAAGGTATATGAATCAAACTTCAACTAGGTTTATCTTTGTTACTGGAGGTGTCGTATCTTCTCTAGGTAAGGGGTTAGCTGCAGCCAGCATAGGGGCATTATTACAAGCCAGAGGATTTAAGGTCTGCCTGCGAAAATTAGATCCCTATCTTAATATAGATCCTGGAACAATGAGTCCAATTCAACATGGTGAGGTTTTTGTAACTGATGATGGTGCGGAAACAGATCTCGACTTAGGGCACTATGAACGTTTTACTGGAGTCAAAACAACAAAAAATGACAATATAACCACTGGTAAAGTATATCACAATTTATTAAAAAAAGAAAGAAGGGGGGATTATCTAGGACAAACAGTACAGATTATCCCACATGTTACTGATCTTATTAATTCTTTTATTTTACATAATGTTGATGGATTAGATTTCGTCATATGTGAAATAGGCGGTACGGTAGGAGATATTGAAAGTCAACCATTTCTTGAATCTATAAGACAAATTGGCTACAAACTTAGTAAAAATAATACTGTATTTGTTCATTTGACTTTGGTTCCATATATTGATGCAGCAATGGAATTGAAAACAAAGCCTACCCAACACTCTGTAAAAGAATTAAGTTCTGTAGGTATACAACCAGATATAATACTCTACCGTAGTAAAATCCCTTTATCAAAAGAGCAAAGAGATAAGATAGCAAATCTATGTAACGTTTCACCAACAAATATTATTCCTGCATTAGATGTCAAAAACATATATGAACTACCTATTTCTTATCACAATTATAATTTAGACACACAAATACTAACCCATTTTAATATTAATTCACATGAACCAGACTTAAGAAAATGGGAAAATATATTAAACATTTCACATACATTAACAAAGACAATAAACGTAGCAATAATAGGAAAGTACATCAAACTACTTGATGCTTATAAGTCATTAATTGAAGCTCTAGAACACGCATCAATTCACAACAAGGTAAAACTATCCATTAAATGGATAGATTCACGCTCATTAGACAGTGATGAAATACATGTATTCGATAATGTTGACTCCATATTAATACCTGGAGGATTTGGTGATGATGGAGTTAAAGGAAAGATTACAGCAATAACTCATACACGTGTTAATAAGATCCCATTTTTAGGTATCTGTATGGGAATGCAGCTTGCTATAATTGAATTCGCAAATAATGTAGTTCATTTAGAAGATGCTAACTCCACAGAATTTAATCTATATTGTAAAAACCCTGTAATACATCAATTGCCAGAATTACAGCAAAATTTCTTGGGCGGAAGCATGAAATTAGGTTCATGTCCATGTTATTTAGATTCAAACTCTAAAATTTTTTCAATATATCAACAATCAGTAATAAATGAAAGAAGAAGGCATAGGTACACATTCAATTTACAATATAAGGATTTATTAGAGCAGCATGGACTAATTTTTACAGGTAAATCAAACAATAACAATGACAGTTTAATAGAAGTTATAGAATTAAAAGATCACCCATGGTTTATAGGAGTGCAATTTCATCCAGAATTTAAATCAAGTCCTTTTCATTCTCACCCATTATTTATATCGTTCATCAAAGCTTCATTGAGTCACCAAGAAAAAAATAAACTCACAGACTTATAATTAATTGGAGCACAGTTTAGAAATCAAAAGTAAGTCCTTTTTTTCACTGTTTTTATACTAATACATCAGCACTATACGAATCATCAAGAAATCCACAAACTCTAAAAACATTTATATCATATCAGGATACAACTTCATCCAAAATTGAACCAAGTCTTTTCTTTAGTATTTATATATTACCTATCCAAACTGTATTGAATTACTAAAAATAGAATAAATTCAAAGACTGCTATAATTTAAGTTTACTACTACTTCACCTGTTGGTTACATCATACATCAAAGTTACATTGATTAATTAAGAAAAAAGTACTCCAAAGAATTATAAAAAGCTTTCAATAAATGTTACAATAGCATATAACATAAGCTTCATATTATGGAATTTATTACGATTTCAAACCACAATACAATAATGCCAACTCAAAAAACACACACACATGAAGCTATATCATACATGTTAAAGCACTAAAAAACTACATACACAACACAGCATTATTTAAAAAAGTCACTTCAAATATTTATACTGCATTACATATAAACCATAAGCTTTACTCTTACAATCACTAAACTTATAAAAAACAGTAAAAAAGGAACCGTACAGACCCAAAACAGCATAAAATACATAACAAAAAATAACTATAGAATTAAAGACTAAAACCACCAAATAACTCAAGGAACAATAACTTCATACGAAGAAAGTTATAACCATATAGTAAAGCTCAACCAACAACTCACTATATACAACACAAGAGCTACTTTCCTATGACTTTAGGAAGCTAATAATTATCTTGTACCTCTGGATATTCTTATGCTAAACTATCCTGCATTTTAGGATTCCCACAACAACTACCAGCAGCATAATCAAAATAATAACCAGGATCATAACAACAATCATAATAATGGCAATGATGATACTGCGGACAACCATAAGAGAAAGAATCCATTGCACTAAAAAAACCTGCTAATAGTAACCCTAACTCATACGGATCAATATTGACTTTAATTGATTTTACATCATCAACATCAGGCAATTGAACCTCTTGAGAAGAATTAGGTAGCTCATTAGATATCTGTGACATATTTATCCTCATTTTAATATAACACGTGGCATATAATTAATAAAATACCAACTATAATCATAATAACATTATAAACTATACACCAGACAACGTACAAACACAAAGTAAAAAACATATTTCCTATAACATTTTCGCCTACTTTAAGATCACAAACATTTTTACCACATATACCAAGATATAATCAAAAATACGCGCTGCATTAGTTCTATAAAAGTATTTTAAAAAAGTAATAAGAATCACAATATACCGTTACGAACTATAGATATTAAGCTTTGAAATTCTTATATATTTAAAGTATACCTTGAATATATAACTACTAACATCACGAGCAAAGAATACTACCCATTCACAACATTCTAAGTAGCTACAATATCACTTTCAAAATATAATATATACTTTTCTTGAAATCATACAAAACCACCAAAGTATTGAAATTTTGATACATTTCGTGTCCTATGAAATCAAACAACTATCAACACTATACTAATCTCAGGATTTTAACTTACTCACAACATTCTAAAATATCCACGATATCATCCCCAAAATACAATGTATTTATTTTTCTATAACTATAATCATGCTGTAGCGTCAATATATTCAGATCACCAATAGATGATATCGCATCATTACCAAAAATTTTATTTGATCTACACCATATAATTTTATCAATTAATTGATTTTTAAGCAATTCTGTAATTAAAATACCACCTCCTTCAACAAACAATCGAGTAATACCTATCTTCATAGAAAGCATCTTCATTGCACTTTTTAAGAAATTATCTCCACTCTCAACTATTAGATAACTAGCTTTACCCAACTTTGTTTTAGAAGTGTCATTTGTCAAAATATACGTAGGAATAACATCAGAAGTTTTTATTATATTATGATAATCACAAACTTTCCCAAAACGATCAATTACTATTCTTATTGGGGAATAACACTCTAAACCAGGAATTCTAGTGTTCAGCATTGGATTATCCTGAACAATAGTATTACTACCAACCATAATCGCATCATACATAGACCGTTGCTTATGTACCCAATTACGAGTTAGCTCATTTGTAATCCATCTACTATTACCATTCTTTAATGCTATTTTCCCATCTAAAGTAGATGCTAACTTCACTGTAATAAAAGGCCTATTCTTGATTTTACTATAGAAAAATCCAATATTTAATTCTCGTGCTTCTTCATACATGACGTCACACTTTACATCTATATTTGCATCACGTAATAATTTTATACCATTTCCAGATACACGTACATCAGGATCCATAGCAGCTATTACCATTCGCTTTACACCAGCATCTATCAATTTCAATGCACAAGGTCCTGTCTGCCCATAGTGAGAACATGGTTCAAGAGTTACATACACAGTAGAACCTTTTGCTAGATGTCCAGCATTATCCAATGCTATAACTTCTGCATGCGGTCTGCCACCAACCTGCGTATATCCACGCCCTACTATTATTCCACAATTCACCACTATACATCCAACTGTTGGATTTGGAAATACATTGCCAAGGCCACGTCTTGCAATCCTCAGTGCCAAAGACATAAACTTCTTATCGCAATGTATCATAAAATATTAACAACATAGAAAAACCATACTAATAAAACTCATAACTCTTGATATTTTCTTATAATGTTACTATATATTTCCTAGAGTTTATAAACAAGTTTAGAATTATGAGTGATAACGGCGATAGCAATACAAAAAGTCCACAACACAACAACCCTCAACCTAATGAAAAACCTGATGAGCAAGTTCAATCTAATCAAACTCAAGCAAATCCGCAAAGAAAATTCACAGCGGGATTAAAGAAGAAAGAGAAATTGCATGAAGATTTATCGGAATTAGATAAATTAAGACAGCAATTAGCACATTTTCAAAACCAATTTCGTTTAGCGGTTGCTGATAAAGAAAATGTTAAACGGATCATGCAAAAGCATATAGATGATACATCGGTATATGCAATTTCTAACTTTGCTCGGGATTTATTAAGTTCCTGTGATAATTTAGAAACATCTCTAAAAAACTTAAAGGAAGATGATAGTATCCATACAGGGGTACTGATGACTTATAAGGAATTACTAAATACTCTAGAACGTCATAATATTACCAGAATAGATCCTATTGGAGAAAAATTTAATCCTCAGTTTCATAAAGCCGTATCCCAGATGACTGATAATGAAAAAGATGATAATACCATTCTACATGTAGTACAACCTGGATACATAATAAAAGATAAGCTATTACGTGCAGCTTCAGTAATAATATCTAAGAAGGGTGACTAGCCATAATTTATCATGGTGTACGTCTATTCTTACCGTGCTAACGCATATCAATTACACATTTCTATGTATTAAATAATATATGCATAATTGTATAAATTACTATATAATATAACATTCGGTTACTAAAAGGATAATGTCTATGCCTGTTGTTTTATCTGGTATACAACCCAGTGGTAGTATACATCTTGGAAATTATCTAGGTTCTATACGTAATTGGGTGTCTTTGCAAAATTCGTATCAGTGTTTTTTCTTTCTTGCTGATTTACATACTTTAACATCTAAAAGTTATAATCCAACCGAATTAAAGCAAAACACTATAAATACGTTAGCAACATACTTAGCATGTGGTATTGACCCAGATAAATCAGTTTTATTTACTCAATCATCCATACATGCACATGTAGAACTGTTTTGGATATTTAGTTGTATAACTCCAATGGGACAATTGAACAGAATGACTCAATTTAAAGAAAAAAGTCGCAACAATGCATCAACATCCTATTTAGGCTTATACAGCTATCCAGTATTAATGGCTGCTGATATATTAATATATAAAGCAAATGTTGTACCGGTAGGTATTGATCAGAAGCAACATTTAGAATTAACTAAAGACATTGCAATAAGCTTTAACTCTACATACAATACACAATACTTTCAAATCCCAGAACCATTGATTATACAAGAGTCCGCAAAAATCATGAATTTAAGAAATGGGAAGAAAAAAATGAGTAAATCTGATTTGTCAGACTATACACGCATTAACTTATATGATAGCAATGACACGATTTCAAAAAAAATAAGCAAAGCAACCACTGATTCTGTGATAGGGTTCAATTTTACTAGTTTAGATAGTAGACCTGAAGTAAAAAACCTTGTCAGTATATACGCTACACTTTTAAACATTAATATAGAACAAGCATGTATTGATATCGAAAATTTTACTACAAAGCAATTCAAAGAACACTTAACAGAATTACTCATTCATAACGTTGCTCCAATACGAAATAAAGTAATAGAATTGCTTGACGATAAAGAACAACTTTATAACATCATCATATCAGGCAACAACAAAGCAGCATCTATTGCTAACAAGCACATATTAGAAATTAAAGAAATCATAGGATATTGGCCATAATCTTATTACAGTAACAAAATCTCCTAAGTACATTATTTATACTATATTCATTATAGGTATACTACTTTCAACCTGATAATTAATGTTAAATAATAAATACATGCTAGAAATTAAAGAATTTATATAGCACCCTTACTTTAGTAACAAAAGCTGTTAGTATAGGTGCCATATATTCACTACAGGTGTAATATTTGCAATTTGACGATAGACATCCTTAATAGTTAAGCTTATTAATATGCCAAAATAGTAATAAAATAGTTAATAACTTATAAGATTTTTATTGCGTCTAACATTAACATCACTATATGAAAAAACAAAAATCCATTCTTACAAATTGGTACATTTGTGAGATTATATCACTCTTTATAGTCCTGAAAAACTTTATGGTATAGCTAATCTTATAGGATAGATAGTCTTAAGCATATAATAACTCAACTTTTCTTACACATTTTTGAGCAATTACATTATAAAAAGGTACGGCTAATCAACAAAAACTTATAAAAGTGAATTACACATTACAAGTTAAAAACCAATCCTCACACTTCTATAGTAATAATAATAAGAGTAAATAAAAAGTTTATTTATTAACTTAAAAAAGACTAACTTACCACTCGATACTACAACATAAACACAAAAAACAGTATATATTCTGCACCTATTAAGATTACAATAATTTTATTATACAACCACGGCTTAGCTCCTATAAAAATAGAAGCTAAACCTTTAATTAGTACAGTATAGAATAGAAATATTTTCTACAGTTTTATAACATTTAAAAGAATTAAATTAGTATTTTGTTTTTAGAAATAAAAGTATTTACCACCAAATTGAGCAGCTACTTGTTCTTCACGTGCAAAAGACTCAGGGTCGCGAATAATATCCCTCATTTCCAACAAGCGTGATCTAGGCTGAGTTTCAGAACTTACTTGCGAAGATGCAATAGTATCGTTAGAATCTTCTGTATCTTCAGATACACCATCAATACTAGATGCAGATACTACACTTTCAGGTACATTAACATTTTCAGAAACTATTGAATTGTCAGATGCATTATTTGCAACAGCAGGTAATATTACAGACTCTGCTGCTACAGGAGATTGAACTGTTATACTTTCATTTGGAGATACGATTTGATCCATTGCAGATTTTATGCCTGCAGGCAAAGATCCAACTTCACCTCTTGCATGTGTACCATGACTGTGTGACCCATTAAAAGCACAATCAGAATCATGATTACTTGAAACACAATCACTTACAGTATGCATGTTAACCAAGAAGTCTGGATGGTTAGTCTGATTCAACCCTTCAAAAGGGGCCATAAGATCAACTAAGAAAGAGGCTTTTAAATTATGATTCTTTATATCAAATATAAAGCTCTCAGCTGTGACACCATGGAAATCTGATATAACATGACCATTATTTCTGAATAAAAGATGATAACCATGACCAGCTTCTTGTCCAACATCAAGCTGCATGTCATTACTTGTAACAACAAACCTGTCTCCACTATCAATATGTAAGTTATTAGAGAAATCAATATTATTAATCTCTGTTGTTAAATGAAGCATACAATAACCATTAGTAAAATAGCATGCTCTAATTATACAATTTAGTGTGTTAATTTTGTTTTAAATTAACTTTCTCTGCAGCAAAAAAGAAACATTTGTATTATATAAACAATCGATATATGATATCATTGTCTTTATTTTTCATGTCAATAGCATTAATTTACTAATGTTCAGCACCACTCATAATTCAAACAATCAAATTAAAGAGATATTGCACTATTTTAAATATTATGCTACAAGTAAACCGGATGGATGGCCGAGCGGTTTAAGGCACCAGTCTTGAAAACTGACGTACGTTAATAGCGTACCGTGGGTTCGAATCCCACTCCATCCGTGCTTTCGCTGTGATATCCATATATTTTTCATAATATTATGTAGCTGTTACTCTTCTCATTAATACTGTTATAGTAGAAGGGAAAAAACAGCAAATATATAAAGATTACTAAAATTTTAATACAACCTACACATTCAATAATGTTATTATAATTTACAACTAAAGTAATATATCATGTATTTACAATACTATTTATAGATTTTATTATTATCCTCCATTAGAAAATTATCACGAACTTCATATAAGATCATTTAAAATATATAATAATAAAACTATATATTCTTAGTTATAACCACGTATACTACTTACTGATACCAAGGTAAAGAATAATATCAGTTTAAAAAATAGAATAAAAATTACTTTTTAATACTCACATCAAACAAATGGTCGGAATGATGGGATTCGAACCCACGACCTCCAGTCCCCCAGACTGACACGCTAAACCAGGCTGCGCTACATTCCGTTTAGCTTCTTTAATAAATTATCTCTCAAGTTCAGCATCTCATCTAGTAGCCTAACCAAACTTTCTTTATAAACACTGTGGTCTACATTATTATTGTCTTTGCTAACCTTAGCAGTTTTTTTATTTAGTTCTTGCTGCACACCCTTAATTTTATATCCCTTATCATATAATAAATGTTTAATATATTTTAAAGTATCAATATTAACTTGTGAATACAATCTCCTACCACGACGCTTAATTGGATTAACTTGAGGAAATTTTTCTTCCCAAAACCTTAGCACATACTGCTCAACATTTAAGTCTTTTGCAACTTCGCCTATTGTTTTAAGCTTATCACTGTATTCACTTTGTAACAGCTTCTCCTCATTCATTAACTTCACCTTTTATTCTGTATCACCATCACTATTAATCGAATGTTTAACAAGCATTGACGGATAAAATGATACAGTATTACGTTCTTTAATAACAAATTCCTCTGAAGTTCTTGGATTACGACCCATACGTGCTTTCTTTTTATAAGACTTAAAAGTACCAAAAGAAGATATTTTTAATATACGATCTTTCACCAATGCACTTACCATTTCATCTAAAATTTTCCCAACAATAGATGAAGCATCCTCACGAGACAACCCTACATCTCTATTAATAACTTCTGCTATCTTCGATTTAGTAAGAGTTTGAGTCATATCACAAATAACTTAAAACTTAATGCTTTTTATTCTATATTATTAGATAAAAAGTTCAAGATTATATTCTACAAATATACTAAGCACAGAAACAAAAAACTATCATCTAATTAATTTTTCTACACCACCACTCTAATCTCGTGTTTACTTAATTTAATAAATTTATAAAAAGACATTAAACTACTTTAAACTATAACTTTAAAATAACCTTTATAGATCAAAATTATCTTTTAGCAAGCAACTATATAATATATAGTAAAATTCCAAGTGCTTGTTAAAAGCCATACATAAAAATATAAATAGGTAACGTTTATGAATAACAAACACTTTGTATTTTTCACTTGTATTATTTGTTTATTTATTGCACTTACTATCAACAAGATATCCTCCTACTATCAAATACAGCGTAACATGCCAGATACGCTATTACAAATTAAGGAAATTAATTCAGATGCAGCATTGTCTGAGATGTTAACAATAAAAGATTCAAAAGTAAATGTCATAGTAATCTACACATCTTGGTGTAGTAGCTGCATAAAAAAGTTACCAATAATTAATAAGGTTATTACCGATAATGAGAATATTAACCCAATCATTATTTCATTAGATGAAGACAAAACCAAGTTACTATCCTTCTTATCTAAGCAAGGTAATCTACATTTTACTCCATATAATGTACCCCAAAGTTACATGGAAAAACTATTGTCACATTTAACTACCAAAGGCATAACATTTGATCATCATATCCCCTACATAGCAGTTTTATATAATGGAATGGATCCAATAACTAATATAGATAGCGTACCCAAGCTGAAATCAATTATTCAAGATGTTATAGAGAAATACCATGTCAACCAATAAAACCACTACAAACGTTGCAGTCATTATGGGAAGTCAATCAGATTTTTCAACAATGAATAATTCAATATCAATTCTAAAAGAACTTAACATAACTCATGAAGTAATGATTATATCTGCTCATAGGACACCAGAAAGACTTTACACATTTGCAAAATCCGCAGAAAACAACGGCTTCAAAGTCATTATAGCAGGAGCAGGAGGAGCAGCTCATTTACCAGGATTAGTAGCATCTTTAACACACATACCAGTCATAGGAGTACCTATAAAAAGCAGTAACTTAAACGGAATAGATAGCTTATTATCAATAGTGCAAATGCCCAAAGGAATACCTGTAGCAACAATGTCTATAGGATCATCAGGAGGATATAATGCAGCTATAATGGCAGCATCCATTTTATCTCTAGAAAACGATGAAATTAGAAAGAAGTTAAAAACATGGAGAAAGAATTTATCTGACTCAGTAAAATTAACTCCAGATATATTATAAGCTTCATTAAGAACAGAATTCTGATTTTATAATATTTAAAAATAAGCTAATAAACTGCTTTATGTACATTATATGAAAAGTGCATAATTATTAAAATATAAAAGAACATCAAAAAGGTTTTATACTTTAATATAACCTACAATCCACAGCCCATACTTCAGTATGAGATATTTATTACTACGAATGATGCAAGCTATGAGTACTTCCACTTACTACAATGTCTTCCATTCTTAGCACATCACTACTAGCTGTACTATCATCACCAAGTATGCAAAAATCATCTCCCTTATCATCTTCCCCCCTATTACCCAGATCACCAATCCCCTGTACAGCAAAATCCTGAAGAGATCTACACACATCTGTAAGAACAGTAGAGCGTTTCCCAAGCAAAAAGCGCAGCATACGTATTTGCAGTGATGGTACTTGTACAAATCCAATAGCCTTCAATTGCTGCAGATTACTACCTCTACACAGTTCCATTTTTTCTTTAAAATCTCTACAAAAGTCCTCCAGAGCCTTTATAGCATCAACGATAGAACCAGTGTTGCACGTATCGGTCTGCCACTTATCTATCTTTGATGATAGCATTGACAAATAATCATGGAATCTCCACATACAATCATATAGTGAGTTATTATTCCAAGGTAAAAAAGAAGCTGCTATTTTTGGCTTTGGTACTTTCTTTTTTATGTCTGCAATAATAACGCATACATCACATTTCAGACTATCGGTGCTAATTGCCGGTGTTGATAAGTCAATACGCAATTCTTGAAGGAATTGTATTTTTTTCTCTAAAGTTGCACCCTCTGCTTTCAATATACGCAGGATACAGTCATATAACTGAGTCTCTGTTTCCCTAGCACTATTATGATAAACAGATAATTGAGTCAGCTTTTCTTTTATATCTCCAACTGTATCCTGCATTACTTTAATTTTATTACTCGCAGTAGCTGTAGTTTGAGAAAGCAATTCCTCAAGTCTTGAGCATTCAGCATTAAGTTCATTAAAATTAACACTATATTTATCCGCAAGAGCAGCCTGTTTATTTTCCAAGTATTCATAATTACGCATTACAGCATTAACACTCTCCTTATTTGCATCTAATTCATACTTTAAAAGGCCACAAATTCTCTTAGCAGAACTCATAAGGTCATCAAGCTCATCCGTAATTTGCTCAGTTATGTTCTGAGCTGTACGCATCTTATAAATCAAGAAGCACAATAATATAAAAGATGGTATAACAATAATTAATGCTATTGAAAAAAAAACAGGTACATTTGCACTAAATAATTTGTATTTACCCTTAAATATTGGCAGAAAAAATTCACTATGATGATACAACACCACAATAGACATCAGATTAACTAACATAGCTACATATATACCTATGCCTAAAAAAATATTATGTTTCGACCTTAATTTGTTATGCTGAGAAAGCTTAAAATAACAATTAAAAATTTTATCTACATTACTGAATTCTTTATCAAGAAGCATATTATTTCACAATTATTAATGAATTAAATAAACATCACACCTCAGGGTATGCATTAAAGAAAGAGTAAAAATATCACTCAAAAACACCCCGATTACTTACTTAGTGTATCATAAAATGATACATTCTGCAACCTTCCTACTACAACATCAGATGTAGCTACATTAATATCACAATCTATACTAGATGCTGTAGAAATACTATGTAATCTCTCAAGTTGCACAAAACACAATTTTAACATTACATCTTGTAATTTGAGTAACTGTGCAACAAGTACCGTATCCTTTTCTGAAATATTTTTTTTAAGCAAAGTTTCATCATTTTCTTGATTAACTACATCATGATCATGATCATTAAAAGCAGAAAATATACTCTTCATAACTTTCTGTATTTGTTTAGCTTTTTCCTTAACTACACTTTCAACTTCTTCTACCATATCCTTTTTCGGTATATACAATGTACTTGAGATAAAAGACTTTATAAAGCATACAATACTATATAACTCCTCAAACGAAGGACACTTGACCTCTTGCTTATTCAATTTCTGAAACATAGATTCAGCCTTAATCAAAACAGCATTTAACTCTTTCAGAGTACTACTATCCTTATCAAAAAGAGAACTCACGTCATTTTCTTGAGAAGATTTTATCATTCTAATAACAGTTGTTATTATAGTTAATATTCTCTCATAATAGCTCTTTGCTAGAATATCAATTTCATACCTTTGTTTACTTATTAACTTGCGTGTTTCCAATAAAACTTTTAATGTTTCTTCATTTCTAGTGAAAAAATTAGGATCGGATATAGGTAGTTTAGTGACTCGAGATATATCACTCTCTATATCTTTCAATTCTCTACATACTTCAAGCATTCTATGTCTATAATGTTTCATCAAATCTTGTATGTTTTTCTCAATCTTAACTCCAAGATCAGCTATATTATTAACACCATTATTAGTAAGTAAATCTTCTTGTTTTATGGATTCCAATCTATTTTTTTTCTCCAAGTAATCTGTGGCATTCAATAAATTCTCAAACGATTCATATTCTTGAGGTAGAGATCTAAGAGACTCGATATCGCTAGACATTACTTCGAAATCTACTTCATTCTTTTTTTTACTTATCACGTACCTTCTACAGAGTAAATATATCAATGCAATAGAAGATATAGCTACCAAACCTAGCGTAGTTAAAACAACATATAGAGGCTTTTTTTGTAAACATGTAACATCAAACAATATTATTAAAAACAACATATGGATCACAAGTACAACATTTATACGAAAATTTAATAAAAATAATTGCCTTGTTAATGATTTTTTACTATTATCCGAAATCACATACTTTCCTACACTAGAGAGTCTATCAGGAATCACCTTAAGTATTCTCATCTATTATACAATTCGATGTCATAAATGTGCCAATATATTTAATTTATAATATGTAGTAACTAAAATATTAACCTAATTGTATAGCAATTATTAATCTTTGTAAAGGATTATATTTCAGCATGTTAATAAAAATAAATTTAATTACACAACATTTATGTTGTGTAATTATAATAATATTATCTAAAATAAATAATCTTGAAAGAAAGTTTATAAACATCATATAAAAGAGCATTGAGTATATGCATAAGTTCATACTGTTAATTGTTGCAGCTGGTCACGGCAATAGGTTTAGGTCGGGTACCACTCCTAAACAGTATTATCCAATAGGTAATGACAACATACTTTGCAGTACAATCAACCACATGATCTCACATCCGAAGATTAGTCATGTAAAAGTAGTCATTAGGGAAAATCATCAACACCTATATAATAGCTGCTTACAAAAAATACAAAATAACAAATTATTACCACCTGTCTATGGAGGAAAAAGAAGGCAAGACTCTGTGCGTCTTGGATTAGAGAGTCTTCAAAGCATAAACCCACACTTTGTTATAATACATGACGCATGCCGTCCTTTTGTAGATTTAAAAATGCTAGATAGAATGGAATCAATACTAACGCATTATTCAGGAGTTATCCCAGTGCTCTCAATAATCGATACTGTTCACATAATACATGAAGACAACACTGTTATCAAAAACATAGATAGAAATACTATAAAATCAGTTCAAACGCCACAAGCATATAAATATAATGATATATTGCTATATCATAGAATTGCACATAATACTGAACCTAACAGGGAATTCCCAGATGAATCATCCCTCATGATAAACTACAATATTCCAATAATGACGATTGAAGGAGATTATAACAACTTTAAAATTACAACTATAGAAGATTTACACAGAGCAATCTTATATAGAGAATATATAAATTATGATGAGAACAACACTCTAAAACAACAACGTATTCATCTTTGTAAAATATAGTATAAGAATACCAGTTCGTTTTTAACTGAAATAAAAATCACTCATGAATCAACATATAAATAAACCAATGTTTAAGGTTGGAATAGGTTATGATGTACACAAATTTGATAATACACCCCATCACAACATCAATACATTCATTACAATATGCAGCATAAAAATCAATTTCATAATTGTAAAAATATAGTATAAGAATACCAGTTCGTTTTTAACTGAAATAAAAATCACTCATGAATCAACATATAAATAAACCAATGTTTAAGGTTGGAATAGGTTACGATGTACACAAATTTGACAATACACCCCATCACAACATCAATACATTCATTACAATATGCGGCATAAAAATCAATTTTCATAAAAAGATCATATCTCATTCAGATGGAGATGTAGGACTACATGCCTTAACAGATGCAATACTAGGAGCAATGGGATGCGGAAGTATAGGTCAGCACTTTCCAAATACAGATAATAAATGGAAAAATATCAAATCCGACTACTTTTTAATAGAAGCACAAAAAAAAGCACAAAAAAAAGGATATTCTATTTCAAATGCTGACATAACTATCATATGTGAACAACCAAAAATTATGCCTTATGCATTAGAAATGCAAGAACATATTGCATTTCTTATAAAGGCAGATCCATCATGCATTAACATCAAAGCAACAACTACAGAGAAACTAGGATTTCTTGGCAGAGAAGAAGGAATAGCTGCTCAGGCCATAGTTCTATGTTGTTTACAAAGTTAGTGATAGCATTATTTCTTATCAGTATAAATAAAACAACACTACATTTGACATGCAACATACTAATCACAACTTATAGTGTTCATATTCCCTCATATATAAACAAAAATCTATAAAAGTTAATAGTTAAAAGCATAAACATCACGTAACTTACAATGAAAATAAATAATACTATAGATTATTTCCCATTTTTCAAATTACAGCAAATGCAGTATAAAAACATTAACAAACATTTTCTTGTTATAATTTATGAGTACCATAAGTAAGTAATTAATGATACAATCTTAATTTACGATTATTGATTATTATTATGGGATTAAACTGTGGTATTGTTGGACTACCTAATGTAGGTAAGTCAACTTTATTTAATGCACTAACACAAACTATGATAGCAGAGGTTGCAAATTATCCATTCTGTACAATAGAGCCAAATATCGGCAAAGCAATAGTACAAGATCACAGATTAAAAACATTAGCAAAAATGGCATCCTCTAAAAAAATCATATATAATCAAGTAGAATGCGTTGATATTGCTGGATTAGTTAGTGGAGCAAGTCAGGGTGAAGGACTAGGAAATAAATTCTTAAGTCATATAAGAGAGGTAGATGCTATTATTCACGTACTACGATGTTTTGGAGATCAAAACATTAGTCATGTTAATCAAACTGTAGATCCAATAAGTGATGCAGAGATTGTAGAAATGGAGTTAATTCTAGCTGATATTGAAAGTTTAAAACGTCGTTTACCTGCAATGGAAAAGGCTGTAAAAGGTAATAAAGAACCAAGAAAAAAGTTAGACAGTATATTAGAAGTACTAAGTATCTTAGAAGCTGGAAATTTGGCAAAAAGTGCAACACATCTAGGTGATGATTTAAAACAATTACAACTTATTACAACAAAACCTATGATGTACGTATGCAATGTAGAAGAATCCAACGTTACCAGTGGTAATGCTTTGTCAGAAAAAGTAAGACTTATGGCAGAAAAAAAACACAATAAATTTTGTTGTATATCAGCAAAATTAGAAGCAGATGTATCAAGCCTAGAAACAGAGGAAGAAAAACAAATTTTTCTAACTGAATTTAACTTACAAGAATCCGGTACAACATCTGTAGTCAAAACAATGTATGATCTCCTAGATATGATCACATTTTTTACCTTGGGACCACAGGAAGCACGTGCTTGGCCAATAAAAAGATTTTCTACTGCTAGCACTGCCGCAGGCGTAATACACACTGACTTTGAAAAAGGATTTATAAAAGCAGAGCTCATTAATTTTGATGACTACATAAAATATAATGGAGAGGCAAAATGTAAAGAGGCTGGTAAGATCAGGTTTGAAGGAAGAGACTATGTAGTACAAGATGGAGATATAATACACTTTAGACACAATAAATAAACATTCATTCTATCCCTTTAATACTATTGTTAGTAATGTACATGGTTTTTACTATACTCTCATTACTATTAGGTGTTTTATATAATCTTACATTACTTATTCACAACACTATTACATTCATACACACAATTTTCTACCCTAATTTCTGAATTATTCATATACATACAATCCTACATTATAAACAACAAAATATCCTGCAAATTTATTATCACATGGATTAGTCATATCTAATTCTACTGGATCTATTGCTGGCACTTGGATACAATGGAAGTATTTCTATATAATATAACACATACCCAAATAGGATTACTACTTGGGAAAAAATCATAACTGATTAAACAGAGTCATATATATTAAGATCCTATAACTATAATCTCATATATATTTACCATATTAAAAATCAACTATACTAGATTATTTTAAATACTGAAAAAATACAAAAACTTGCCTTTCGCAATATAATATACTAATAATACGACCTTCAATATTATATAAACTCACACAGTTGTAATTTTCAAAATTAGATTTCTGTCCCACCAACAACAATACTATCTATTTTAATAGTTGGCTGTCCTACACCAACAGGTATATCTTGTCCATCTTTAGAACAAGTGCCAATCCCAGAATCAAGTTTCAAGTCATTTCCAATCATCGACACCTTTGTTAAAACATCAGGACCATTACCTATAATTGTAGCACCTTTGACAGGATGTGTAACTTTACCATCTTCTATCAAATAACCCTCAGAAGCTGAAAAGACAAATTTTCCAGATGTGATATCTACCTGTCCTCCAGAAAAGTGAACTGCATATATACCTTTTTTAACACTTGCAATTATTTCTTCTGGACAATAATTACCCGGCAACATATATGTATTTGTCATTCGTGGCATCACAACATCTTGATAACTTTGCCTACGCCCATTTCCAGTAGAAGTAGTACCCATAAGGTTAGCATTCATTTTATCTTGCATATAACTCACTAATATTCCATCCTGGATTAATACATTGTATCTTGATGGAACACCTTCATCATCTATATTAATAGAACCTCTGCGTCCTGGTATTGTACCATCATCAACAACAGTTACGCCCTTTGCTGCTACTTTTTTACCTATAGAATGTGAGAAAGCAGAAACTTGTTTCCTATTAAAATCCCCTTCTAATCCATGACCCACAGCTTCATGTAATAACACTCCTGGCCATCCGGGACCCAAAACCACTGTCATTTCACCAGCAGGAGTAGAAACTGATTCTAAATTAACTAACGCTTGACGTAATGCTTCATCAGCAACTATTTGCCATTTGCCATCACCAATAAATTCCCCATAGGAAGCTCTACCACCATGACCTGAAGAACCACTTTCTTTTCTTCCATTCTTTTCCAAAATAACAGACACATTAAATCTTACAAGTGGCCTAACATCATAAACTTTGTTACCATTAGGCAAAATAATATAAACTACTTGCCATTGTCCACTAAGAGAACTTTTCACTTGCTTTACATATGGACTTTTACTATGCAAGTAATCATCAACTTGTCGTAGAAGTTTTACTTTAAGATCAAAAGCCATATCTTGTAAAGGGTTGGTCTCAGGATATAGTAGAGGTTTTGTTTTGTTTAAATGTATAACCCCACCGTTATTACTATTGTTAATAGATTTTACTAAAGCTGCAGCATTTACTATTTCCTGCTCAGTAATCTCAGAAGAACAAACAAAAGTGGTCAATTCTTTACAAAACGATCTTAAACCAAATCCCTGATGTGAATTAAAATCTGCATATTTTAGAATTCCATTTTCAAAGCCAAGAGCTTCTGACACACACATTTCCAGAAACAATTCCCCACCATCTGCTACACATAAACAATCACTAACAATGTGATTTACAGTACTCTCATTAACTTGATTATGAGCAAGAAGCATCTGTTCTATTTTAGATATATCTACAACCATAAGATTTAATTTGATAAAATTAACATATTATAGTACAATTGTTAATAAATCAACTACTATATGCCCGAATGGCGGAACGGTAGACGCGCTAGCTTCAGGTGCTAGTAATTTCATATTGTGGAAGTTCAACTCTTCTTTCGGGCACTTATTTCTTTTATAATTTATTATTAGCTCATATGCTTACATCCTCAGAAACACAACAAAAACCTAATCCTATCAACCAGCAAGTTGCTAACGTCATCACAGAATTAGGAAAGTCAATCCTCCCAGAATTTTCGCACAGTATATCACACGAAATATTAGAAAAATCGCTAAAAATACACTATACATTAGATAACACAGAAGAGCTCAAACGCACTAATACAAGTAACATCTGTCAAGTTTTATGCAACTTTTTGCAATTTTACATTGTAGCAAACTTCATTTTCCCATATAACTCAGATTTACCTGCAGAGGACCTATTACTAACACAACAATTATTAAGTTTTAAAATACACATCAATAACACAACAGAAAGTATTCCAATATCAGCAACGAGAATTTTATCACAAATTTCTTTTGATAAAATAACAATTGTAACTCCATTAAAATCTGTTCTCCATAAGCTTATAGCTGGTGAATTAAAGCAACATTCTACAGTGTGCTTAAAGCAATCATTCACCTTATCTTTTAATGTTACATTCAATATATCATTTGACATAGAAAAATTAAACCATTATCTAACTACTAACTTGCCTGTCATAAGGGACATATCACAACTTCATTACTTTCTAAACTTATACAACACATCCCCAATAACGAATATATTTCCTGAAGCTCAACCAACAGACCTTAAATTAGCTGTACTTCATACTAGAAATCCACAAAGTAGAACATCGAATGATCAAATATCACCATGCCTAATAACATCCACTACACTGCCTACAATGTTCATTAAACATTTATGCAACACTCAATACAATAATTCTGACACAACATATTATCAAGTAGCTCATCAAAAATTAAATACACTACCCAATCCGCAAGAATGTTCTTTAAAATATCATAATCAATCCACAACAAACAAACATACAGCAATTTATAAAGTAAATTTTAATAGTTTTACAGAAGAAAAGTTTTGTAAACAAGTATCCAGCTATGCGAATCTTTTCAGTAGTTTATATGAAAAACAACACTTGAAACTATCAATAGAATTTTCACCAAAAGAAGAAACAAAAGCCGAACTTGCAGTTAACTCAACGGCAGAATCTTGTTCCTCAAAGTCCTACCCCTTAGATTCTAATACTGAGACTGAGATCAGGGAAATATTATTTAGTATGTGTGATATACTTGAGTCAAATTTTGTCTCACGGATGTTTTTTAAAAAACGTACTGACACCAGAATTCACAGCACACTTAGTCAATACAACATATACTTACACATAACTCCTAGCAAGAGTATATCAAAAAGCACCCTACCAACTATACAAACTTCTCCATCTGCTACACAAGCTGATTCAAAAACCAAACCACAAACTGAACTTACACAAGATACAGAATTAACAACATCATCTCTTGATAAACAAATATCCCAAATAAGCCAAGAAATCAGATTAAAAGAAAAAGCAACACACACATTACCAGATCCCACCACTAAAACATCTAGTCAGACACAACCTTCTACTTCACACGCTGTAACACCAATAACAAGAGCCTCTTCTATAGAAGCAAACCTACAAGAGAAATGTGAATCCTTCCCTTCTATCCCCCAAACAAGTAATTATACAAAAACAGCACAACAAGGCATACCTACATTGAGAAAAGTTACAAAATCTTCCCAGACAAATAAACTAATAAATAAAGATCACTATAAGAAAAATATGATTTTTGCTGTTATAGGCATTAGTCTATTCACAGCATCTATCATTCTAGTATACTATGCACTTAGTAATAGGTTTCTTGCAAATTATACAGACATAACAAAAATTAATCAGGTAGTGATGGTAGGTATTTTGTGTCTTGGTATAATAGCACTTATAGGAACTATATCATACTATCATATTAAAGCCCCTAATACCCTTGTAGAAAATACTACAAGTGATATTCAACAACATCACAATAAACAAAGCATGAGTAAAAATAACGTTATATAACATGTTAATTTATACGCACATATAAACGATATCGATGTGTCCTAAATTATATATTTTAATTTCTTCCGACTATTACAATTTTATTAAGTATATCTTAAATATATATAACTAATATATGTTAATCCTCATATACATTACATATTCAAAAACATCGACGTCATTCCTACTTTAATATAATTTTTTAATTCATTTAGCCCTGATTGTAGTACAAATAATATAACAAGCTTCATACTTTATATTACACAATTAATATTCAAATTATGGAAACTGAATTTATAAGTAATAGCAAATTATTTATCTAATGTAAGGATATGCAGTCACTATTCGTCTTGCTTGCCTATTTTTCTTAAATAAATACCATACAAGCAAACAATATTGTTTGCATATGTACTTTTTTACATATAATTATTCAAGGCTGTTATCAAGATTGCTAAATTATGAAAAATTTAACTGTACGAGAAGCATTATGTGAAGCAATGCGTGAAGAAATGGAACGTGACCATACAGTATTAATCATGGGAGAAGAAGTAGGGGAATATCAAGGTGCATACAAAGTAACTCAAGGGTTACTTAACCAATTTGGATCTGACCGAGTCATAGATACTCCAATCACTGAACACGGGTTTACTGGAATAGGAGTAGGCGCTGCATTCGCCGGATTAAAACCTATTGTGGAATTCATGACTTTTAACTTTGCTATGCAAGCAATAGATCAAATTATCAATTCAGCAGCTAAAACCAGTTATATGTCTGGAGGACAATTGAATTGCCCTATTGTATTTAGAGGTCCTAATGGAGCAGCTGCAAGAGTAGGAGCACAACACTCTCAATGTTATGCTTCATGGTATGCACATATTCCGGGATTGAAAGTAATATCTCCATATTTTGCAGCAGATTGCAAAGGTCTATTAAAGGCCGCTATAAGAGATTTAAACCCTGTCATATTCCTTGAAAATGAGATCGCATATGGGCATGAGCACGAAGTATCAGATGAAGTATTAACATCGGATTATATAATTGAAATTGGTAAAGCTGCTATAGTTAAGAAAGGAACTGATATTACAATAACAGCATTTTCTCTACAAGTTAAACTTGCACTAGAAGCAGCAGAATTCTTAGAGAAAGAAGGTATAAACGCAGAAGTTATAGACCTAAGAACCTTACGTCCTCTTGATACAGAAACAATATTACGCTCTATAAAAAAAACAAATAGAATTATTAGTATAGAAGAAGGTTGGCCATATTCAGGAATAGGATCTGAGATAGCTGCATTAATCATGGAACATGCCTTTGACGATTTGGATGCTCCAATGATAAGAATAACTGGAAAAGATGTTCCATTACCTTATGCTACAAACCTTGAAAGGTTAGCATTACCACAAGTTGAAGACATACTAGAGGCAGCACGTACTTTATGTATCCGTAATTATCGATAAATATTATAGCTATTAAAGTATCACTTCTTAATTATTTTTTACTATTTTAGGCTCTTCTGTTTTTACAATCAAATCTCAGAATTACTATATTCAAAGAATGCACTTTATCTTAACAAATCGATACTACTATAATCTATGGTATTTTTATATAATAAGTTAAGAGTCAAGAATTTTATCAATTCACAATAAAACCATATTTTGAAAGCTTATTACAAAAAACTCTACATAAGTCAAATCTTTTTTCATTTTTATGTAATAAATTTTTTAAAATATTTTTTATAATATTAAATACTATTCATGTTTTAGCAACATAAAACCTAAAAAACTATATACCACCGATACTAAAATCAAAAATATATATCCTTACCTACAAATCTCAATTATAAATTGGAATAATTAAGTATTTAAAAGTCGCTTTTATAAATATATTTATTTAAAAAGTCATGGTTTTATGAAATAAGATAAAAACTTACATATCTATTGTAAATATTCTAATTGTATCCTGGAAAAGATAATATATACTTAAAAGAGTTTTCATATACTGATTTTATAATGATAGATTACGAACACTGGATTGAAGCATTTCATATAATATCAATCGTTACCTGGATGGCTGGTATGTTATATCTACCTAGATTATATGTATATCACGCTCAAGTTGCCCTACATTCTGATAGCTACAATCTACTTAACACCATGGAGAAAAGGCTATTATTCTACATAATCAACCCAGCTATGGTCTCTAGTATAGTTCTTGGTATAATTTTATCCTTCATTACAGAAGCATACTACTTTTTATGGTTCAAGATAAAAGTGACATGTGTCATACTAATGTTTATAATACACATTATGTTATTTAAACATAGAAGAGACTTTATCACAAAAAATAACACCAAATCTTCATTATACTTCAAGTGTCTTAATGAGTTAGTGACCTTATTAATAATGGTTATCGTAATTATGGTTGTAGTAAAACCCTTTATGTAATTTTAGTCAAAATCAATATAATTAAATTTGACTTTAAAAGATTGTATTCTACAATTAAAGTAGGATGCAGGTTTGCTTATTTATAGTTTGGAAATGTAGTTTATGGTAGCGCTCAATACCCCTCCAGTAAATAAAAAGTTCATTGCAAGGGATTTTTTATTAAAATCTATAGATGGCAATCTATATAGTTTAGGTAGCTGTCATAAAGGCAGTGGGCTATTGATAATGTTTATATGTAATCACTGTCCTTACGTTAAGACAATAATAAACAATTTAGTGTATGACGTTAATGTGCTAAAGAATAATTATAATATCTATAGTGTAGCAATTATGCCAAATGATACCACTACTTATCCAGAGGATTCATACGAAAACATGATCAAGTTTGCTCAAGAATATAGTATTGATTTCCCATATTTAATAGATGAAAACCAAGTAATTGCAAGGAGTTACGGTGCTGTATGTACGCCTGATTTTTTCGGATTCAACAATAAATTAGAATTGTGTTACAGAGGAAGATTTGATGCTTCAGGAAGAAATCAAGTGAATAGTAAGCAAGAAGATAGAGACCTATTCAATGCTATGAAATTCATTGCACAGACAGGTAAATCACCTGAAAACCAAAAACCAAGTATTGGTTGTTCCATAAAATGGAAATCTCAAGATTATAAGTTTGTCACCTAATTTTTAAGAGATTTCTATGCATGATTCTAAGTACTTATTAGATATAATTACTCTCCTTTCAGCAGCTATAGTAATAGTTATTCTATTCTGGAAATTGAATATTAGCCCTGTACTAGGGTACTTTGTTGCAGGTACTCTTATAGGATCACATGGCCTAAATCTAGTAGAATCATCTGTAATTATACAGAATCTTGGAGAGTTTGGAGTAGTTTTTCTGTTATTTTTAATAGGGATTGAGCTCACATTTGAAAGATTAATTGCCATGCGATTGCATGTCTTTGGCTTTGGAACTCTACAAGTTATAGTAACAGCACTAGCAATATGGTACATTTCAAACAAGTTCGGGGTAGATTCCAAAGGATCTATTATAATAGGAGGCGCTTTAGCCCTTTCCTCAACAGCAATAGTGTTACAAGTACTACAAGAAAAGGGGTACCAATCAACTCAGGTTGGTAGATTATCAATAGCCGTGTTATTATTACAAGATTTTGCAGTTGTTCCGTTAATTGTGTTATTACCCTTATTAACAGGAGAATCACATCATAGTATACCTGTATCATTACTATACTCTTTCATAAAAGCAGCAATTGCTTTAACTTTAATCTTTATTACAGGAAGATTATTACTCAGGCCTTTATTTAACACTATTGCAGCAATGAAAAGCAATGAGATTTTCATAGCAACAACATTATTGATCGTTTTAGGCGCAGCTTTTATAACAGAAAATTTTAATTTATCAATGGCATTAGGAGCGTTTGTCTCAGGGCTTCTTGTTGCAGAAACTGAGTATAGACACGACGTGGAACAAGTTGTTCTCCCATTCAAAAGGCTACTATTAGGATTATTTTTTATGACAGTAGGGATGTCAATTGACATCAAGTTTGTACTCAACAAACTACCTATAATAACATTAGCCTCTATATCTCTAATAGCACTTAAGTCTTTTATAATCTTTATATTATGTAGGTTCTTCAGATTTCAACTAGCAGCAGCCCTACAAGCTGGGTTATTGCTATCTCAAGGTGGAGAGTTTGCTTTTATCTTATTTGGCCTTGCAGCAGAGAAAAACGTACTGTCTAGTGATCTAGCACAAACTCTTATGATGATCACAACAGTAACCATGGCTTTCACCCCATTGTTAGCAACATTAGGAGACTGGATATCAAAATTAATTACTAAAAAGAAAATATCTTTAAATTCTCAAGAGCTTACTTTAGATACAAAAGACCTTGATCAACATGTGATAGTAGTAGGTTTTGGAAGAGTGGGACGTATGGTTGCAAAAGTACTAGTTGCTGAACATGTAAATTACATTGCATCCGATATTCAACCCAAAATCGTTAAAGACGGAATAGATGAAGGATTTCCTGTGTATCTTGGGGATTTGACAAAATTAAATACTTTACAGTCTATGGCAATATCACGGGCTCGGATGATAATCGTAGCAATTAACAATGAAGTTACTATAAAAAAGATTATTTCCCTAGTTGCAAAGAATTTCCCACACATAATAATCATCGTAAGATTACCTGATTTAAGTAATGTTGAAATATACAAAGAGCTTGGAGCACACTATTTAATTCCCGAAACTTATGAAGTAGGATTACAGCTAGGTGCTGTAGCGTTAAGCAACACTGGATTTAGCAGCCATGCCATTTCTTTGTTAAAAGATAGGTTTAGAATGGTAAATTATGATGCAGTAACAAATAAAGAAGATGAATAACCCATTTCCATGACTAACTATTGAAATAATGATAGCCTATTTTACCTGATAAAAGGGCTATATATGTATGTTTAGAATAAGGAACAATGTTTAATCAGAAATAATTATTTAATTTTGAAATCCAAAGTTACAATTTTTCTAATACCCTCTTTACAAATATTTTACATAGACAATATCATAACAACACTAGATATTACTAGAACCTTTATATAAATACTATTATGTTAAAATAAAGCATTTATTTTTAGAATACTAGGTATTTTCTAACACTAAACAAATATCAATCTTTGGCCATACAACCAAATCCACATGCAATGACTTAACAATTAGCATTTAAACGCAAAAAGTTAAGTTTATAGATTACATACAAGCTTATAGCACACTTAAAAACTATACTAGACTTAATGAACTCATTATAAGCCCACCCATAGATTGTTCAATCCATATGCAATGACTTAACAATTACTATTTGACTCAAAGAGTAATTTATAAATTACACACAAAACTATAGTAACATATCAAGTACTATGGACCAACGAACATATTACAATGCAAATATTGAAAATTGACTATAACAATGTATAATGAGCGGATACTTCATTGCATAAGGTTTATCCATGATCATTGACCCAGTAGCATTATCTCAAACATTAATATCCTTTCCTAGTATTAGTCCAACAGATAATGGTGCTATAGATTTTTTATCAAACACGTTATCACAGTACGGGTTTACATGTCATGTTTTAACTTTTGGAAATGATGAAATACAAGTACGTAATTTATATGCACAACTAGGAACTGAGTCACCAAATCTATGTTTTGCAGGACATACAGATGTAGTGCCAACAGGAGATCTGAAAAAATGGAAATTTGATCCTTTTTCTGGACATATAGAAGATAATATCATCTATGGACGTGGAGCTGTTGATATGAAATCTGCCATATGTGCCTTTATAGCAGCAGTATCAAGATTGGATTTTAATCAAGTGAATGGTTCTATTAGTCTCATGATTTCTGGGAATGAAGAAGGGAAATATTTTGATTATGGAACACCAGCAATATTAAAATGGTTAACTGATAATCACAAAAAAATTGATTATTGTTTGGTTGGAGAGCCAACTAGTCAATCATTTGTCGGAGACACTATAAAAATAGGTCGTAGGGGATCAATCGATTTCAAGATAGTGTGCAATGGAATACAAGGACATGTTGCCTATCCACATTTTGCAGAAAATCCAGTAAATAATATGATCAATATTTTGTATAAAATAAACAATACAGTCCTTGATAATGGAAATGAATATTTTCAACCTTCAAATTGTGAAATTACGTCAGTTGACGTCGGTAATACAGCAGGTAACGTTATTCCAGAGACAATTACTGCTCACCTCAACATTAGATATAATAACATACACACTTCCGATTCAATATTTAATATAGTTAATAATATTTGTGCTGAAACAACACAAAAATACCAACTGTTTACATTAGTATCTGGAGAACCATTCATCAATTATCCAAGTAAATATTCTGACATGTTATCTACAGCTATAAAAAAAGTAACTGGAGAAAACACAGTAATAAGCACATCTGGTGGAACCTCGGATGCAAGATTTATAAAAGATTTCTGCCCTGTAATTGAATTAGGATTAAAAAATGACACTGCGCATAAAATAAATGAAAATACATCTGTAAATGACATAAATAAGCTTAGTAACATATATGAAGAGTTCATAAGACAGTTTTTTAATCTATCTCAATAACTAGGTGCTAAATAAGATTTTAAATACAATTTTTCCTAAAACATGTGCAAATTGTGGATATGTAATTCCTGATGATTATGACTTATGCAGCACATGTAAAGGTAACATAGATTTTTTATCTGGTAACTATTGCACCGCATGTGGATGCAGTTTACCAGATGAGGTATCAATATGTGGAAAGTGTATAACTAACCCACCAAAATTTACAAAATTAGAATCCGTATTTGCATATAATAAGTATAGTAAAAACATGATTTTAAACCTGAAATTCTCTGACAACACATTACATGTAAAAACCTATGGAAAGTGGATGTATAATAAAAATTCAGGCTTATTTAACAACGTTACTACTATAATACCCGTCCCCATACACAAAAAAAGGCTGTGGAAAAGAAAATATAATCAAGCCACACTTCTTGCAAAAGCTTTAAGTAAACATTGTAATATACCTTTAGAAATTTTTGCACTAAAAAGAATTGTAGATACAATACCACAATATAGTCTATCTAGTAAAATGAGAGAAAAAAACATTACAAAATCCTTTATAGTACAAAATCAACATCTAATTGATAACAAGACTATACTACTTGTTGATGATGTGATTACAACTGGAATAACAGCTAGAGTTTGTACACATAAACTTGTAGAATCAGGTGCAAAAGAAGTTAGAGTGATTACATTAGCCAGAACACTATAGCAATTTCTAAGGTATGACTCCACATTCTCATAGCAAAAAATTAAAATATCTCACTATATTAAATTTTGCTTACATTGCTTTATCTTACATATTATAGAAATTGCATTATTTACTACTGCTAACGTAAGTTGTTACTTAAATTAATAAGACACAAAAAACTTTGATTTACAATCTAACTGCTATTTTCATAATCAAAGCCCAGACACACAATTGCACATATTTTTCATATTAGAAATCATTCACATGTTACAAATGCAAATTAATGAGTTATAAAAAATTTTGAATTGGTATATTAAGTATAAGCTTTTAGTTGTCATAGGCAAAAACCTATACATATAACTAATAAAATCCCAGCTTATACATATACAAGAAATACATTACTTCAGTACTTACTATACACAAAATTCATTTTATTCACCCTATACTGCATTATTCAAATATTAGAATTTAACTTCACTATATACAAACTACATAATGCTATCTCCATAGCACTTACTAAAATCGCGAACATATTCTAACCTAAAAAACCTTAATACCTCCCTACTAATCAGTATTGAATAAAAAGACAATATAGTAATTTTTATATTGCAATATCATCTTAATATGGTAAGAATATAAGATTCAGAGATATTAAATCAAAAAAGTTTTCAAAAGGATTTTTTAATGACAGATCAAGGTATAGTTAAAATTAATGCAAGCTTAAGGAAAGATGTAGGTACAGGTCCTTCACGCGCACTAAGACTCAGCGGAGAAATACCAGCAGTAATATACGGTAAAGATCGCGACTCCCTAAGTGTATCTTTATCGGACAGAGAGTTTTTAAGTAAGTATAGATCTGCCGCTCTGTCAACACATCTGATTGAACTTGAAATAGATAATAAGAAAGAATACGTACTAATGCGTGATGTGCAAAAACATCCAGTAACTGACAGAATACAACATGTGGATTTTCAGTTTATTGATTATGGGGTGGAAATAAAGATAGAAGTACCTTTAATATTTACAAATGAGCAAAAATGTATAGGCATTAAGAGAGGTGGAGTGTTAAATATATTACATCGCACCTTATCTATAAAGTGTTCTCCCAACGCTATATTACAAAATATAGAAATAGATTTATCTGATTTAACTGCAGGACACTCTATACACGTAAGTGATTTAAATCTTCCTCCAGAAGTAAACGTTGTAATGAAGGAACATAATCCAGCAATAGTAACAATTTCTAGCGCAAGTACGGAAAAAGAAAGTGAAAGCAATCAGGAATCTACATCTACTGCTCCATCATCAGAACATTAATCTGTTAAGGTCCTTATGTTCCACTTGTTAGCTGGGTTAGGTAATCCTGGCAAAAAGTATGAACTAACCCGCCATAATGTTGGGTTTATGATTGTAGATGCAGTGGCAAAAAAATTTCATTTCCCAGACTTTAGAGAAAAAAATGATGTACTAATATCAACTGGCAATGTTGAATCACATAAAGTTATTCTTGTAAAACCTTGGGCATTTATGAATAACTCAGGAGCTCCTATTCTGAGCATAGTCAGTTTATATAAGATTCCACTAGACAATATAATAATTCTTCACGATGAAGTAGAAATAGACTTTTGTACTATAAGAGTTAAAAAAAATGGCGGTAATGCTGGACACAACGGCCTTAAATCAATCGATAGCTTACTCGGTAAAGATTATTGGAGAGTAAGATTTGGCATTGGACATCCTAAACACAAGATGGATTTATCATGCTATGTTTTATCTCGCTTTCATAATCTCAATGCCGTAAGTAATACTGTATCCTACGTAGCAGAACACATTACATTACTTTTAGAAAACGACCACCTAACATTTATGGAAAAATTCAAAAATCTTCCAAAATATGAAGACATTTTAACATAATACATTTAGTATTGTGACTTTCTATTAGTATCCAAATCATAACATAATAAACAGCCTTTTATCTTACTTTCAATTGTATAGCTAAAACATATTTAATATTGCAAAACACTCTTATATCATAAAAATTTTATTACTTACACTACCATACTACAACTACAACAATAATTTATAGATAATTTATTAAAGTTTCTGCATTTCTATGTTAAAATATCAGTTAATAACTTCTATTTTACTAACTATGCAATTTAACGAAATATACGAAGAATGCGGAGTATTTGCAATACAAAATAACAATCACGCTGCTGTCAATTGCATTTTAGGATTACATGCACTCCAACACAGAGGACAAGAATCATTTGGCATAGTAACATCAGAAGACAACAAGCTTTATTGTCACTATTCGAATAAACAAGTTAACAGCATATTTAATCAACAGCCAAAGATAGATTCTCTATTAGGAGAAACTGCAATTGGACATATACGTTACTCCACAAGTGGAAGTAAAGTCGGTGTTCAACCAATAACTTTAGATTGTAAATTTGGGAAACTAGCAATAGCTCATAATGGTAACCTTATCAATGCAGTACAGATAAGAAAACTCCTTACTGAAAGAGGATGTATATTTTCATCAGATATTGATACAGAAGTAATCGCACACTTAATTGCTATTAATACACAAGATACCTTATTAAACAACATCATCGACGCATTAAAGACTATCAAAGGAGCATATTCTTTAATAATATTAATAAACGGCACCATAATATGCTGTCGTGATCCAGCCGGAATTAGACCGCTAGTACTAGGTATACTAGATAATTCATACATTGTAGCTTCAGAAACTTGCTCTTTAGATATAGTTGGAGCACAATTTGTAAGAGATGTATTACCAGGAGAATTCATTACAATTGATAAAAACAACTCTTTAATAAGTTCTTTTCCATTTAAAAAACAAAAATCAAGTTTTTGTATTTTCGAATATGTATATTTCGCACGACCAGATAGTATAATAGGAAACAAGTCTATATATGAAATACGCAAAAACATAGGCAAAGAACTAGCAATAGAGTATCCTGCCCCGAAAGATACACATATGGTAGTACCAGTACCAGACTCTGGAGTACCAGCTGCATTAGGATTTGCAGAATACACAAAAATACCTTTTGAATTTGGAATCGTTAGAAATCATTACATAGGCAGAACTTTTATCCAACCTAATGATTACATTCGTAGCATGGGAGTGAAGCTAAAACATAATGCTAATTCTTCCATTTTAAAAGACAAAATAATAATCCTAATAGACGATAGCCTTGTCAGAGGCACAACATTAAAAAGCATAATAACATTACTACATAAAGCAGGAGTTAAACAAATACACTTAAGGATCTCTAGTCCACCAACCGTAAACTCTTGTTTTTACGGAATAGATACTCCAGAAGAATCAAAATTAATAGCTAATAGGTTATCACAATCAGAAATTAAAGACACCCTTGGTTGTGACAGTCTATACTTTCTAAGTATAGATGGTCTGTATAAGGCAATATGCAATACAAAACGCAATAATACCCTACCTCAATATTGTGATGCTTGTTTTACTGGAGATTACCCCATAGGAAAAATGGAATAGCAGGTTCTTACTAAGGCAAAAGTACATTTTAAACCATATTGCCATAAAACCATGATAATAATTCTCTATTAATTACTTATTGTGATGCTTGTTTTACTGGAGATTACCCCATAGGAAAATGGAATAGCAGATTCTTATTAAGGCAAAAGTACATTTTAAGCCATATGGCCATAAAACCATGACAATAATTCTCTACTAATTACTTCCTTATGAAATGAAAATAACTTAGACTTATAGGATTACTCAAGGAATAAAGGCTATTTTCTATACATACACACAATTCTTATAGCAAAGTTAGTCATAGATCTTATTTCAAAAAATCAGCTAGCCTTCCATAATTACAAGTAACTCATTTATCTTATCAATTCACAAAAACACTACAGTTATATACCCTATAAAAGTAATTTACAAAAAGCAGGAATATAATAGGAACTATATTAACTGAGCAGAACCTTAACTTTAACACTACCAATCTCTAAATTACACAAATCATTCCTTGAATTAATATTCAATAAACACAATCCTATATTACCAACATGAGATAACAATTTACCTATTTCTTGTTGATCACACATAACTTTTGTATCACAAAAAGATTCATGCTCAGAAACCACAGTATATATATTTTTCTTTATTCCAGCACGATACATACGTGCTACCGTTTCTTGTCCTATATAACAGCCCTTATTGAAATCAATTGCATTCAACTGTTCCATCCTAAACTGTAAAGGAAATGAAGTACCTTTTATCATATCCTTACTACAATCTGGAACAGTATTACTAATCCTTAATAGTTCATAATCTTCATATTCCCCAACACTATATTTTAGGTCACTAAACATTTCATTCGACTCATCGAATATTACACGCAAGCCTAGTTTAGACAATCTAGGATCCTGAAAGAATACAGCATCATTTTCACAATAAGTATATCCACATTCACTTTTATCATGATGCTCTCCAATAAACACTCCAACTTTGTAGTGTTTTTTTTCCTTAATTGTTATTTTTAACTGTAATTTATATAATAAAAACCTTTGTATAATTTCTTCCTTCTGTGTACTACAGCAATCTAACAATACATATTTTCCGTATTGAACAACAAAGAAATCATACATATATCTACCACTAGGGTTTAAAAGCAGAGAATAGAGAGATTTATTCTGACTCAGATTTAAAATGTTATTTGTTGTAGTTTGATTTAGTAGTTGCTTAGCAGCCATACCCTGGAAGACTATAATACTTCTATTAGGCAAAATTATAAATTTGCTCATACCCCTCCATACTTTCATTACTCAAACTTTTAATCCAATTCTGGCTATAAAAAGTAACCATGCAATTATTAATTCGTGTTATTATTAAATTTAACACATACCTGTTCATATAATACTATCCTTGATTCAAATAAAACTGTTCTTATTATTCTATATACTATTACTACATATAAACATCAAACTAGTTTGTTATCTGCTTCACTATCATATCTTCTACAAATAGATTTTAAGGTTACTCCACTTACAGTGATACATAATGTGTTATCTAAAAACTATCCTATATTACTATTGAGGAAGAAGCAACTTAACCATTCTTACAATTCCAGGCTGTTCTAAAAGAATAGAATCTAACAACATATTTGAATTTTCACATCCATAATAATATAACTACATGTTTTTTATATACAAGAAGGATTATTGGCTTTTAACATTTTAAGCATTAAAGATTTCCCTGTAACAATACCACTAGAAAACAGTCCTATAATACCACCA
This sequence comes from Ehrlichia japonica, assembly GCF_000632845.1. Lineage (NCBI taxonomy): Bacteria > Pseudomonadati > Pseudomonadota > Alphaproteobacteria > Rickettsiales > Anaplasmataceae > Ehrlichia > Ehrlichia japonica. The sequence goes on from NZ_CP007474.1 coordinate 1,065,066, forward strand.
AATGCTATTAACAAAAACCCCATCCATATTAAATTTACACAAGGTTTATAATACACTTTCACCGCTATACCTCTTGCCTTATCTATATCACCAATAACGACATAAATATCAGACAACCAATGCCTATATATAGCACTTTCAGTATTCCTTACTCCTTCAACTATATAGAACCTATTTTCAGGAAATATCTTACCCAATATTTCACCAGACTTTACTATTAAAAATCTTCCACGGATAGCATTGTAATTCTCATTTTTTATAAAAGATAATCTAGACAAAATAACTTGAAAATCTTTCACATTAATGGAACTATTTTCCTTCATATAAAGCTCATAGGTTTCACCCCACACAGTAGAACCAATTACTCCAAACATAAAAACAGCAACACCTATATGCGCTATCAGCATAGCATAATACTTTTTAGAACAAGATTTAGCTAATTTTACAGTATTACAAAACGGTACTATAAATATTTTCACTTTCCTACAATATGCCTCTAATACTGACAGAAATAACAAAACTGATAATAGAAGTATTAGAATAATGAAAAAATTATTATCCATAATAAAGGGAAAAATTAGCAAAGTAATAAATCCAGAAAACTTAAAATTTTCTATCAAAATTTTATTTCTTTCCTTATCCAATCCTAAGCTAATTATCATTAGTAACAAAGTACAAAATATTAAATAACTAAATAAAGAATTATAATATGGTGCACCTATAGCAATAACATCTCCAGTAATAAACTCTAAGATTATAGGATATATAGTTCCAATAAACACTATAGTAAATGCTGTTAACAGTAGAACATTGTTAAACAGCAACATTGTAACCTTTGACAAAAACAAAAAATTATATTTTTTTTCCTGAGATTTCTTTATAAAACAAATAAAACTCATTATTCCACTACTAATTATTATACCAATTAACACTAATATATAGAATCCATTTTCTGGATCATTAGTAAAAGCATGAACGGAAATTAAAACACCAGATCTTACTAAAAACGTTCCAATTAAACTCATCACGAATGAACAAATTGATAATAAAATCGCAGAATTATAAAATATATTAAATTTTTTAACTAAAGGCAGCAAATGAATTAAAGCTGTTCCTAACAACCATGGCATAAGTGAGGCATTTTCAACCGGATCCCAAAACCAAAATCCACCCCAACCTAACTCTCTATATGCCCACCAACTACCTAACCCTATTCCTAAAGTTAAAAAAGACCATGCAGTTAGAGTCCACCTGTTTATAACTACTGCCCATCTTACACTATCTTTTTGAGTAATAACACCAGCCATAGCAAGAGAGAATACTACGCTAAATCCTACATACCCTAAATATAAAATAGGAGGATGTACCATTAACCCCATATCTTGTAATATAGGATTAAAACCCAATCCTTCGTATTCAATAGTAGACATCTTCATAAAAGGATTAGCTACCAATAAAGTAAACAATAAGAAACCAAAGTTAATCATATGTTGTATTGATACAGATACTCTTTTAAAATCATCTTCATCAAGGAAAATTTCTAATAAAAAACTATATAGACTTATTACCCACACCCATAATAAGATAGAGCCTTCATAATTACCCCAAATACCAAATATCTTATATAATAAAGGTTTAGTTGTATGTGAATTGTAGTACACATTACAGAATGAAAAATCATCAATAATGTGTATATACAACAATAATCCTACAGCAGCACTTGTCAGCACAAATATCAATACTGTAAGCACTTTTGACCAACAAAAAGATATATTAACAATAAGTGGATAAACTATTGAAAATATACACGCCATCAAAAGCGGAAGCTCTATTAAATTAATCATTATAAATTTTTAACAATACTTAAAAAATAAAAACTATTCATTATAAGACCTTCATAAAAACTTGCAAAGCGTAGCTTTATTGATCTTAAAGTCAAAAAAACAACTATAGTAAGTTAAGTATTAGGGGTATACTACAATGTAAGCTCAAAACATTTGATCACCGCATATTAAGATGTCATTTTACAACATCAGCATTAATTATGCATTTCAATAAAGATCAAAAAATCATTAAATAATACATTAACCTTACACAATAAAATACAAAAATTCCTTCAGTAAAAAACAATCAACAAAACTTATGTAATACAAACAACGGTGTTGGACAATATAAATGCTTCTATGTAATTCTCTTTCAATGATAAAACTATTATAGTATCCACCAAATTCCAGAATAAATCACTATTACAATTAAAATAATATTAAGTAGTTATAATGGCTCTTTTGTCAATTTAACTAATAACAATACATTGCTATAGTACAATTACATAATATATGGTTATGTATAAAAATTACATCAGTATATTAATAAAATTATCATTGTTTCAAGACTAGCAATTCTCTATACTTGAAGGAGAAAAGTAAGTAAAATATTTTACAATGCAGTCTATTTTCAATAATAAATACGAATTCAGAGATATAGAGACAAAATATAACACAATTTGGAACACGACAAAGCTATACAAATGGAAAAACTCAGGGAACAATCAATTTGTAATTGATACTCCTCCTCCAACAATATCTGGACAATTACATATGGGGCATATTTTTAGTTATTGTCATACAGATTTTATTGCAAGATATCAGCGCATGCTTGGAAAAGATGTATTTTATCCTATAGGATTCGATGATAATGGGTTACCAACAGAACGGTTAGTAGAAAAAACAAAGAAAATACGTGCAACAGATATTAGCCGTAAAGAATTTAATACAATATGTAGACAAGTATCACACGAATTTAGAATACAATTTAAACAACTTTTTCAATCCATCGGAATTAGCTATGATTGGGATTTAGAGTACCATACAATCAGTGAAAACATACAAAAGATATCTCAAGCATCATTCATAAACTTATATAACAAAGGGAAATTATACAGAAAATTACAACCTATATTCTGGGATTGCATTGACAAAACAGCCATAGCACGTGCTGAAGTTGAAGAAAATGAGATATCATCTTTTATGAATACAATCACATTTTCTACAGAAACAGGTATTCCAATAAATATTGCAACAACCCGACCAGAACTTATGCCAGCTTGTGTTGCTGTATTTTTCCATCCTTCAGACGCAAGATATAAGCATCTTCTCGGACAAAATGTGATAGTACCAATATTTGGCAATAAAGTAAAAATATTACCAGATGACCAAGTAAAAATAGACAAAGGAACTGGTCTTGTAATGTGCTGCACATTCGGAGATGAAATGGATGTATACTGGTGGAATAAACACAATCTAGATACTAAGATTATCATTAGTAAATCAGGTACTATATATAATCTAACTAGCAATACACCCCAAGGACAAAGTGTATGTAACCAATTACATGGGTTATCAATAATAAAAGCTAGAGCATTAATCCTTGAAATACTAGATCAGAATAATTTACTAAGACACAAACAAGAAATTATTCATAATGTTAAATGTGCAGAAAGATCAGGAGCACCTATTGAAATACTATTAAGCCATCAATGGTTTATTAAAGTAGTAGAAATAAAGCAAGAACTATTACAACAAGTACAAAAAATTAACTGGCATCCAAAGTCGATGCGTAAGCAAATAGAAATTTGGATAGAAAGATTGAATTGGGATTGGTGTATATCACGTCAAAGATACTTTGGAGTACCATTCCCAGTTTGGTATTCTAAAGAAGATGGAAAAGTTATCTTACCTGATATTAATAAGCTGCCAGTAGACCCAGTAAATGATTTACCTGAAGGATATCAAGATACAGAAGTAGAAGCAGATACTGATGTAATGGACACTTGGGCTACTAGCTCATTATCTATTCAATTCCATAATACATCTACAATACCTACCAATTTACGAGCTCAAAGTCATGAAATTATAAGGTCTTGGGCATTTTATACTATTTTGCAAGCCTATTACTACAACAATGATATACCGTGGGAAAACATTATGATTAGTGGATGGTGCCTTGCAGAAGACAAAACAAAAATGAGTAAATCAAAGGGAAATGTTTTGACTCCAAATAAACTCTTGGAAGAATATGGAGCAGATGTAGTACGTTACTGGGCTGCAAACTCTAAATTAGGAGCAGACACTACATTTTCTAGTGAAATTCTAAAATTAGGTAAGAGGTTTACTACTAAGCTTTGGAATGCAAGTAAATTTGTTTCAATGGTTGTCAATCAGTATTCGGAAGTAGATTTACGATACATAAAAGAAACAATGGATAAGTGGATACTATCAAAACTATATAAAGTCATCATTAAGGCAACAGAAAGTTTTAACTCTTTTGAATATTGTATAGCACTTGAATATATAGAATCTTTTTTTTGGCAAGATTTCTGTGATGATTATCTCGAATTATCTAAGAAAAGAGCATATGGAGAGGTTAACAGCCAAGAAACCCTAAGTGCAATACATACTCTATCATTCGTGTTAAGAGAATTACTCAAAATGTTAGCACCTTTTATACCATATATTACAGAAGAAATATACAACACACTCTATAGCAACAACAATTCAATTCATAACCACAATAATTGGCCTATTGCAGATTCAGGTTTGTATAGCGAGTCAGATGAATTATTAGGAGAAGACTTTATAGAAATTCTTAATCAAGTACGCAAACTAAAAGCAAATGCTCAATTATCTGTCAAATATAAAATCAATAAACTAATCATCAGCAGTCAGAATTGTAATTTCCCTAGTTCATTAGAAAATGATTTAAAAGCCGTCTGTAATGCTGATCACATAGTCTATGTTAATAAATCAATAATTGATACTAATGAAGAAAAATTTCTAGTATCAGCAGAATTTGCTAACGAGTAAAATCTGATAAAGCTCCCTATAGAAAGATTAATAACACAGCATGTCATGTTACCATATCAGCAGCAAGACAACCTTAATAGATTTATAAGATACACAGTATATAAATAAAATTACCATTGGACTCAACTAACCCAGTATACCTTTTATAAGAACCTCTAATTTGAAACTTTTTGCTATATAAAAATAACCCCACCATAGATATTGTAAATGTTACTGCAATATGCCAACAATAAACCCTATGGGAGTAGCACACCTAGTAAATTACATGTTATTTAATAAATGTGAATATTGTGAAAACTAAAAGTATATATTGCAATCCTTCCTTACCAACATTACTTTCTATTGTTGAAAGGATAAAGTTATAAATAACCTCAATAATTAACTGTACTATATTTGGCAGGATATGTTCTTTCGTTAATCCAACACAATAAACAAAGACATTATATAGAGGGTAGTAAACACTTTATAATAAAACATATCGATATATAAATTCCAAAATTATTTACAATACAAGTTATCAAAAAACATATAAACCACTTCGTTTCTGCTATAAATTGATTCTAAATAAGTATTATTGTATAAAAAATACATGATATTTCAAAGCATCTATAACATACTTACTATAACCAATAAATAAAACAATTTAACACAACTCAATTTATAAGGTTCTATAGAAACAACCAAAATATAAATACCATACTGCTTTATAAACTTTACATATGAAGCTTCTACATCACTAACTACCATATGTTGTTTTTCTTCCCCATTTTAAAAACTCAGAGTAATAAGCTTTACATCATACATATGTATGAAGCGCTTATATTTTTAATATCACATTAATCACCACGTAATACTCGACTTTTTTGTCTATTCCAATCCCTGGTTTTGATAGTCTCTCTTTTATCATGGAGCTTCTTGCCTTTTACAATAACAATCTTAGCTTTCGCTAGCCCTTTATCATTAAAATATAAGAACAATGGCACAACAGTAAAACCATCATTCTTCATATTTCCAGATATTTTATATATTTGCTTTTTCTTTAATAACAACTTCCTAGGCCTAGTAGGATTATGATTCCTAGCACTTGCCTGATTATACTCTGAAATATGCAGATTACATAACCATAACTCCATATTTCTTTCAGTAACATACGCTTCAGCTATACTTACTTTTCTCTGTCGCAAAGACTTTACTTCACTACCAACTAATACAATACCCGCATCAAATTCCTGAATAATAAAATAATTAAATCTTACTTTACGATTTTCAACTATGATATCCACAGAAAAATTGTACTCCCAATATTACCAGTTTGCTTTTACATATTGAATAAGTTTATCTATACTAGTAACTTTAATATTATAACGCTGAGAAAACTCTATAATATCAGGCATTCTTGACATTGTTCCATCAGGATTCATTAATTCACACACCACAGCTATTGGAGCTGATCCTGCAATTTTTGCAATTTCAACACTTGCTTCTGTATGGCCAGACCTTTCTAATACCCCACCTTTCTTAGATACAATAGGAAAGATATGTCCAGGTGTTACAAAATCATCTTTTGTAACATTTTCACTGACAACTGTAAGTATAGTATGGGCTCTATCACGAGCAGAAACACCAGTTGTAATACCATAACGAGCATCTATAGAAGTTGCAAAAGATGCACTATTATCATTAACATGCCTCCTCGGCATAAATTCTAATCCTAACTTATACATGAAATCTTCTGTAATAGATAAACACACAATACCGCTACCATGAGTTATCATAAAATTAACTACATCACTTGTTATTTTCTCCGCTAAAACTACCAAATCACCTTCATTTTCCCTCTGCTCATCATCAATTAGAATAAACACTTTACCTTGTTTAGCATCTTCAATAATATGCTCTATAGGAGAGATAAAACTTGAACTTTCTGATACAATAATACCCATTAATCCTCTCACCTTCTTTATATAAATTCAATCTTTATAATCTTATATATTCTATAATCACCTTTTGGAGTCTTAACTTCTACAATATCACCTTCTTTTTTTCCTAACAAAGATACAACTAAAGGAGATTTTATTGAAATCATTTGTCTTGAAATATCAGCTTCATATTCACCAACAATCTGATAAACCACTTCATCAGTATTACCAGTTTGTTCATCATATATAGACATAGTCACAGTTGCCCCAAACATAACAGTATCTCCAGACAAACTCGAAACATCTATAACTTCAGCCCTAGATTTTTTTGATTCCAACTCCATTATTTTACTTTCTACTAACCCTTGTCTTTCACGAGCAGCATGATATTCTGCATTTTCAGATAAGTCCCCCAACTCCCGTGCTTCGGAAATAGACTTAATAATCTTAGGTCTCTCATGTTTTAATGACTCTAATTCTAGTTCAAGTTTTTCAAATCCACTTTTTGTAATAGGAAATCTCGCATTCATATAGTCATTCATAAGCCATACCTAATAATACAGAACTACTCAAAACTTAGAAGTAATCTTACTTATAATATCTAATAACAAATCTTTTACATCATCAGTAAAATTATTTAATATACTACCTAAAATATCTGGATAGTTTTCATTAAGTTCTTTCAAAAGTATTTCTTCAAATTTACTCACATCATTTACGCTAATACCATCTAAACAACCACTTGTACCAGCAAATACCACAGCAACTTGTTCTGCTACAGATAACGGAGAATACTGCTTTTGTTTTAACAATTCCATCATCCTCCTACCCCTATCTAATACTTTCTTAGAATGTACATCAATATCAGATCCAAACTTTGCAAAATCTTCCAACTCTCTATACTGTGCTAAACTTAATTTCACAGAACCTGAAACTTTTTTTACAGATTTGGTTTGTGCAGCAGAACCTACCCTTGAAACAGATAACCCAACATTTACAGCTGGACGGAATCCTTTATAAAAAATTTCAGACTCAAGGAAAATCTGACCATCAGTAATTGAAATCACATTAGTTGGAACATAAGCAGATACATCTCCAGCCTGCGTTTCAATTATTGGTAGAGCAGTTAACGAACCACCTCCCTCCTTATCAGACATTTTAGCTGCTCTTTCTAATAATCTAGAATGCAAGAAAAATACATCACCAGGATATGCCTCACGACCTGGAGGACGTCTTAACAATAAAGACATTTGCCTATAAGCAACAGCATGTTTTGACAGATCATCATATACAATTAAGCAGTGCATTCCATTATCTCTAAAAAACTCTCCCATTGCACAAGCAGCATATGGGGCAAGATACTGCAACGATACAGTATCTGAAGCTCCAGCGACAACAACAATTGTATATTCTAAAGCTCCACTTATACGCAACCTGTCAACTATTCTTGCAACAGAAGAATTTTTCTGTCCTATTGCAACATAAACACAGTAGACTTTCTCCTTTTCTGAAGCTGTATCATTATGTGCTTTCTGATTAATAATAGTATCAATTGCTATTGCAGTTTTTCCTGTTTTTCTATCACCTATAATTAACTCACGTTGCCCACGTCCTATTGGTATTAACATATCTATAATTTTAATACCAGTCTGCAAAGGTTCGGTAACAGACTGTCTTGCAATAATACCTGGAGCCTTAATTTCTATTGGCAATCTAATATTATTATCAATATTACCAAGACCATCAATAGGATTACCTAACGCATCAACTACTCTTCCTAGTAATTTTAGCCCAACAGGAACATCCATCAATTTTCCTGTACATTTTGCAGTATCACCTTCCCCAACGCTTCTTTCATCGCCAAACACAACTATACTAGCAGTATCACAGTCTAACCCTAATACCATACCTGTAATACCATTAGCAAAAACTATCACTTCTCCAAATTTCGCTTTTTCTAATCCATATACCAAAGCTATACCATCTTTAATAGATATAACCTCACCTACACTATCAGATTTTACTTGATTATCAAAATTCTCAATACGCTCCTTAATAACTTTTAACACTTCACCTGGAGATATAGTATTATTCATTATTATACCTTACTTTCACTTATATTACGTATAGCCATTTTACTAAGTTCTCGTAAACTTTGTAAATAACTATTTAACGAGACATCTATCACGTCAAAATTCACCCTAATAATAAAACCACCTAAAATACTAGGATCTATATTGTTTGTGATACTAACAACTTTCCCATATTTCTCAAATAATACATTACATATACCCTCTTTTTCTTGCTTTGTTAGTAAAGCACATGAAGTAACAGAGATATCCACTTCTCTATTATGTTTTTTTACTAAATCAAGGAATGTACCAAAAACTTGCAATAATATATTCCCTCTATTATTTTCAATAACAACCAACATAAACTTGACTAATATAGGGTCAACACAACCTTCTATTACTTTAACAAGCTCTACCTTGTACTCTCTTAACACTCTAGGATTAGACAAAAATAGAAAGACATCATTAGAAATCTCAAAAAGATTCATGACAAACTTTACACTTTTATAAATAGAGTCTACATTATCTGAGACACTAAATAATGCTTGAGCATAACAAGATACTAAATGTCCACCTCTATATTGAGTCATAAGATTTTAAAGGAAACACAAAACAGCAAAATGTTATACATTATAGTAGCACCAGTCAAGTATTTTATATCTTAACGAACAAGATAACCGGCTATTCTCCTAAGCAATTATACTTAATAAATATTCAAAATTTCTCAATTAATAATAACACTTCCTCACTACTTACAAAATACTCTACTGATTTGTAAACAATGGATATATATCATTTAATAATAAAACATACTATAATGTATTAAGACATAAATTTCAATTTTAAATTAGCATTTATACATTCAAGTAACACCTTAACTGAACTAATTCAGTACATACATATTATACAAACTGAAGCTTCGATTACAGTTCAAATTTACTACTAATGTCTTTATATAAAAGTGATTAGATCATATATATATTCAAAATTTATGTATCCTTTAATCTTTAAATAAATATATAAGCCAGTAAGTAATGCTGATGTGACAGTTGCAATTATTAACTTAATAAACAAATAAGATTTAACAGGAGCACTACTTGCAATACCAACTACTGGATTATCAGAAACCTTAACCTTTATAGGTAATATTAAAAATAAAATAACCCACCAAGATACTATAAAAAATACAATATTTTCAATAACCATATAACTTAAATCCAAACTATGGTATTAAAACTTTTACAATGATCACACTCATAATGCCAACGTGTAGGAGTATACTTACACTTCGCACAGCTCCAATGTTTATCTGCTATAGCATCTTTAGTAATTTTATCTACCCAATACAAGAGTTCACTATGATCTTGTGATAATACTTTTAGTTTCAGCATTAAAAAGTACAAAGAAATATAAGTTTGAGTCTTGAAACTATGATTTAAATATTTCATTGCTGCATCATACTCACCTAAATTTATAGCATCCTGTGCTATAAGATATATACTAAAGTAATACCCAGTATTAAAGCTGTATAACTTATGTACAGCATGACTATTATGTTGCATGATGTCTAAATAGAAATTTGCAATATCAGGATGCGGATTAGTACGATATTCGTATTCAAGAATACTCACTGCTTTACGTTTTCTATCAGTATCTATATAAAACTGAGCTTTAAGTAATGTAACAGCAGTACTATACCACTGCGAACAATTCTTAATGTTATCAAGTACCTTTAAACCATCATCATACTTTTGAAGATCATAATATTGTTTTGCTAAAGCATAATAAAATATACTAAGCATTTCTTGCATATTATAGGGTAAACTTATCCTTAATTTCATTACCTTCTTCATTTCCTCAATCGCATTACTCCAATCTCTAGAAATGCGGTATATTTCTAACTTAAAAATAGTTGACCACGATTGCTTATAAAAAACTTCCAGCATTTTCCTTAATAAACTCAGCTGTTGGATCTGATCTTGTGTTTGCATAATAACACTCAACAAGTATACACCTAACGATGTATCTATAACCGGAACAACCTTTGTAAATTGCGTGAAATATTTCTCAGCTAATGTATACTTTTTATTATCAAAACAAACCCTTCCTTTTAATAAAAATAAAGATGGATGATTAAAATTTCCTAGCTTTATTATATTCTTTTCTGCTCTTTCAATATCTCCACAATTTAAATACATATAACCTTGTTCTAATAAGGTCATTTTTTTACTCTGCAAATTCCTTCCATACCTATACACACATCGAGAAATACAAAAAATAATCCTCATTAGTAGAATTAAAAGAAGGAAAACAACAGCAACGATAAATAATGTAAAAAGGACATTTATTTCAATATCATAGCCCAACCAATCTATTCTGATAATCCCATCGCAATCTATTCCCCATAATCCTACAATAAGTGCAACAACAACAAAGATTAAAACGCTTGTAATCATGAAACACCAGGTAACTTAATTATATATTTTGATAACTGATCATATATCACTGATATGTTCTTTTCCATAGATACTATATCTTCTAGCTGTTGTATCCATAGTTCTAGTTCTGCAACAGATGATAACTCCTTCTTAGAAAAGTTTAATGCATCACTCCAAAGACTAGCATCAAGATAGCCTTCTACTTCTTTTAAATTATGAAGCAGTACATCTTGCTGATTTTTTACTACAATCCATTTAAAAAAAACTTTTTGGACCATATTAGAACGCAAATAATGTAACTCATGAGCTATTTTTTTGAATGAGAATTTCAATCTACTGAATGTAGTCAATTTTTTGCTATCCAATCTTTCAATCTCAGCCACAGCCTCATTGATTTTATTATCATCAAGTTTAAGTAACATAGGTTTTATTGAGTAGATTATACTTTTTACTGATATATCCCCCAAAAATGCCTCTTTTAAATTAATGACAGACAACAAAAGCTTTGCAAGCCATTCTTCACTAGAACAGCTTATAATATCATTATTCTCTGACGTAATTATACGTTGCACGGGACAATTTTCCTTTTGTTTACTTAAATATGAATTAAGCAAACTCTGATTTACCTGTACTAAAACAGACCGTACATCATTTTCCATCACTTCTCTATACTGTTGACTAAATACAGCTAGGTCTTTTTTTACATCTAAATAAGAAAAAACAGCACATATAGAACAAGAAGTGGCTATCAAAATCATAAAAAACCATCCCCATACTGCCCTCATCACCATATTAACCCCTACTATTCATGCCGTAAAATATCTGCTGGATCTTGACAAGCAGCTTTTCTAGCAGGAAGCATAGCTGCAGTTAGAGATAGAAATAACGATAATAATGATATTTTCACCACATCCTCTACTAATAAAACAGAAGGCAAGGTATCAAAAAAGTAAATTATAGGATCAAAAATATTACTATCACTAATTTTTTCTAACATACTTTTAATTTCATCAATGTTCAAAGAAACTACTACACCTACTATACAACCTAATATTGTACCTATAAACCCTATAAAAAACCCACACATACAAAATATTCTGAGTATACCACAACGTGTCACACCTAATGTACGCATTATAGCAATTGCTGCCTTTTTATCTTGCACTAATATAGACAAGCTTGAAATAATATTAAATGTTGCAACTATTATAATTAAAGTCAATATAAAAAACATTACATTACTTTCAATTTTCAATGCATGAAAATAACTGCCTTGTTGCATTTTCCAATCTTCACCCTTCATATTTGTTTTACTTTCTATTATGTCCAGTATTTCTGATGACTTATTAATATCAAGAACTGATACTTCTATACTTTTAACTCTATTATCATAACGGAAAAATAACTGTGACGCATGTAAAGGCATATATACTAATGTACTATCGTATTCATACATTCCAACATCAAATATTGCAACAACCTTATAGGTTTTCATCCGCGGTATGTTTCCTATAACTGTAGATATACTTTCTGATGATATAATAGTAAGTTTATCTCCATAATTTACATGTAAAATCTCAGCTAATTTTATACCTATAGCAATACCATCATTAAATTCAGCAATACTACCACTAACTATATTGTTTGCTATTATATCATTACGCTCTATATCTTGCTTTTCTATACCTCGAACTATCACTCCGGATACATTACTATTAGACTTAATCATAGCTTGATTCTCAGTAATAGAAACAGCATCTTTCACTCCAGGAATCTCCTTGATTAACCTTGTGATATCATGATAATCATAATTAATATTATCATTAAAATAAATTGCTATATGACCATTTAATCCTACTACACAATTCAACAGTTTTTCTCCAAACCCATTCATGACAGACATAACTATAATTAATGTAGCAACTCCTAGTGTGATTCCTATTACAGATAACATAGTAATCATAGAACACAAAAACCCACTACTACTAGATTGTAAATAACGTAGTGCTAACATCAATTCAAATTTAAACCACATCTTACACCGACAAAATAATATTATTAATTTACAATCATTAAGATGATAATACAAAATTACATTACTGATAATTAATAATTTATAAACATTTTGTAAACAAACAATATTGTATATGCTATATATTTATGTAAAAATTTATCAATTTAAGCATAAAACAACGTATTTAAGATTTTACATAAATATTGGATTTACACTCATTGTAGTACCTGAACTCCTAAAAGTATGCACATTAAGTTATATTTGAAAATGCTGCTAAAATAGATTGTCAAAACATACCTTACTGAGATATCTTTAAGTTTACTCTAGTAAAATAAATGCTGTGAAAATTACATCATCAAAATTATATTCCTTTTTTAACAGTCCACAATCTGTGAACAATATACTTATCTATGGCAATGATTATGGTAAAATTAACATGTATAAAGAAAAATTTATCAATCATGTTAATATAAATTCTGATTTTACTATAAGTAATCTTGATTTCCCTACAGTAAATAAAAATCCTAGCACATTATTTATAGAATTAACCACAATATCTATGTTCTGTGAAAACAAATTGATTATACTAGCTAATGGAGAAAAATCTATCTCTCAGGAGCTAAAACACATCTTAAACAACAATATAGGTAACAACTATGTCATTATAACTTCTGGAGAATTATCTACTGATTCCACCTTAAGACAATATTACGATAATTCACAAAATGCTGCTTCTATAGGATGTTATAAAGACGATAATGATAATCTTACATTTATAATATCAGATTTTCTAACGAAAAATAAAATATACTACAACAGTATAACGCTACAGTACTTACACAATGTTTTATCACAAAACTGCAATGCACTACAGCCAGAACTTGAAAAACTTATGTTATATATAGGGAATGACAAAAATTTAACAACTCAAAATATCCAAGAAAGTTTATTGACAGAAATAGACCCAGTATCAGAAGATCTATGTGTATCCATTGCAGAAAAAAATCTAGAAAATTTCACAAAATTCTCTGACATATTACTTAAAAACAAATTCACCCCAATAGCCTTAATAAGGATTCTTATTAAATATTTTTTAAGGTTAGAATACTTAATAAGAACCGTAAAAAACGGTGAACCAATAAACCAGGTATTAAAGTCTATACATCCCCCTATATTTTTCAAATCAATCCCTACAATAAAGAAACACATATCTGCAATTTCACATTCTGAAGTTAACAATATAATAAGAAAATTAGTAGAAATAGAAATACAGTGCAAAAAATCAGATCTAAATCAAGAAATGATATTCAAATATTATCTTACAGCAATGATTATTACTAAATAAGATAGTAGGACTAGTGTTATTAACATTATACCTCTTAAAAAAGACGAAATTCTAAATGTAATATATCCAAATTTGCATTACTCCTGATAAGATTTAAAGTGTTTAGGCTTTTATCTGTTTTATATATGTAAGCAAGATACTATGGCTAATGCCCAGATACAGACACCCTTACCTATACAGCATTTGATAAAATTGATATTCAAAACATTAGAAATTTTGTTATATGTTAATTATGCAACATATACATTATATCATTATACAACGCACACAGTTTTCAGTTAATAAACAGATCTACTTAATCAACAAGCTATATTCTTAAGATTAAATATTATTAGCATTAGTAATTTAATATCTAATTTATTTCATTAATTAACACTTACATATATCATGCATCTCAATTGCTGCAGCTAAAGCAGCTATTTTCCCAATTATATTCCAACATAACATGTCTTGTTGTCTATAACTTACATCTACAAAATCACAACCTACAGAATTCAAGTTAGAAAATCTATCTTTCACAGCATGATATCTGTACAAATAGCATGAAGGAGTATGACCTATAAAATAAACTAACGGTTCAGCCACATAACCATTAAAGATTTCTCTAGTCGTAATACCTTCTTGTATTATTACATTATTGACAATCTTACTATCTTTAATTTTTTTCATTTTATTACGGTTTTTCTTATTGAGTGTTAAGACATCATCTCCACAATAAGCCACCACAATTCCCATACCATAAGTACCATTATCCGCCTTTATAAACACGTATGGCTGCTCTTTAATACTATATAATTGAAATTTATCACGTACTTTATCAATAATTACATCTACTTTACTAGCAATACTATCAATACCTTGACCATTTAAAAAACAAATATTACTACAATTAGAGAACAATGTTGAAATCAACCAAGGATCAATATTAAAATTCTCACAAAACTCTCTAGATAACTTTTCATAAGTAGAAAAATGATTAGATTTACTTCTATTAAACCAACCCAAGAATAAAGATGGCATAATGCTTTGATATTTTAGATTTTGCAGTACTTTAGGAATTCCACTAGTCATATCATTATTAAGCAAAATAAGATCAGCTATGAATCCGTATCCAGCTTGAAGTATACCATTATCATTAGTAAGATATAAACAATTTATCACATGTCCAGTTGATGACATAAGTTTTACATTTTGACTTATATCACATACACCTACCTCAACAATAAAACCTGCATTATCAACTATATTTCTTAAAGTAATCAAACTATCAATATATTTTAGATTCCTCGTATGATTCTCTGCTACAATTAAAACCTTACTACAATTCATGCGATTAACTATATACTCTCTTAACAATTGAGAAGTATAACTTTGTGATTGCTTAGTAAAATTATTATACCCTGCAGGAAAAATGTTAGTATCTACAGGAGCAATTTTATAATCAGATATCCTTAAATCAACCGAAACATTTAAAACCGGATTATACTTAGAAAATTTACTAGAAAACCAATTCTCTATATCTAATTTATACTTTTTGAATATATCATTTAATGTATCAACAATTATCGTCATTAGACCTAATAAAACCACTGCTAGCAAATTCACATAATATCAATATCTTAGATAATTATCCATAGTTAAGCATACTAAAATCCTGCTTATGCAACATTATAATTATAGTACATAATTTTTGATATCATATCTATATTTCATATCCCAAGATAACTCTTATATAATTAACACATATTTCCATTACATACACTCCTAAATTTAGGGTTATGTACTGAATAGATACATAATAATTTTTAAGACATACTCATTCTACCAAATCCGTAATTAATACTGATACACCAGCGTAAATATCTAATAACAATAGCACAAAAACTAGATTTTTGAAATATAACCAGTATATAACTGACGCGGACGACATATCTTATAATTTTTATTTGCCACCATTTCATACCATTGAGCAGACCAACCAGACGTTCTAGCCAGTGCAAATAATGTAGTAAACATCCTTACTGGAATTCCGATAGCTTTTAGAATAATTCCAGAATAAAAATCTACATTAGGGTATAAATTACGCTCAATAAAATAGCTGTCTTGTAATGCAATGTTTTCTAATTCTACCGCTACTTCTAATAATGGATCATCTATACCTAAATCATTTAATACCTCTCTACAAATTTTACACATAATTTTAGCCCGTGGGTCATAATTTTTATATACTCTATGACCAAAACCCATTAATCTCGTAGTCTTACTACCATCTTTCACTTTTTGAATAAACTGTTTTACGTTACTTGGTTTTTCAATTGTCATTAACATATTAATTACAGCTTCATTTGCTCCACCATGAGCTGGACCCCATAAAGTTGCTGTTCCTGCTACTAAACAAGCAAATAAATCTGCTCCTGAAGAACCAGCTAACCTAACAGTAGCGGTAGAAGCATTTTGCTCATGATCAGCATGTAATATAAAGATAATATCTAAAGCTTTAGCAACAACCTGAGTGAATTTATAAGAAGAAATATCAAACATCATATGCACAAAATTTTTACTGTAAGATAATTTTGTATCAGCTGTAATGAAATCCTGATTAGTTATATATCTATAAATCAGCGCTACCATACTTGCAATTTTAGCCACTGCTAATTTAGCATACTTTAATTCATCTTTATCAGCTTCTTGATCATGATAATATGATGCTAAGGCAGAGAAACATGCCATTAATATAGACATAGGATGTGAATCTTGTGAAAACGATTTTATAACATCATAAACTACCTGAGGAGGCATATATTCTTGAGAAATTTGTAATGTGAAATTTTGTAAATCCTCAGCACTAGGAAAAACACCGTAAAATAGCAAGTATATTATTTCTACAAAACTCTTATTTTTATTTACTAGATCTACTATGTTATGTCCTCTATAACACAATATACCTTTATTTCCATCAATAAACGTAATCTTGGATTCACAAGCAGCAGTAGACATAAAACCTGGATCATAAGTTAATATTCCTGTATTTTTATACAAAGAAGTAATATCTACAGCTTTATCTCCATTAGTATCATACAACACTGGTAATTTTATCTTTTGCCCATCCAATTCTAATGTTGCTTCTTTGATCATAATTCCACCCAAATTAATAATAATGATGTATACTTTGCTTATATAACACAAACAGATAAATATTAAAAATCCAAACACTTTAAATTTTATCAGAAAGTAATGCAAATTTGTATATATTAAACTCAAAACTTTATCTTTTCTAAGGGACTTACATATAAAATTTTATAATATTATTAATACTAATTTTTAACTTTTCGTAAAATAACCTAATTTCACATATAAATACTTATAACCTAAAATATGACTGAGTTCTAACCACACTCTATTTAAAGCTATCACTAACAACTATAACTTTCTACTACACTTTATTATATTTCCTCAAAGCTATTATTAATATATTCCTCCTTCCGTTTAACATTCTCCTATGAAAATCCAACATCAATTATTAATAAAACTGTCATATTATAAAAATACGTTGACTATTAAAAACTGATAAGATTTAATCTTTTCTTAATTTATAAAACATGGCACAGATAATTTCTTCAAATTAGTATAAACCTACAACTACTATAAACTTCTAACATGATTAGCCTTAACAAACCTAAAATTTTTTCACTAATTTACTAACTTCAGCAAATCATTTTAGCTTCTCTTATAAAATTTTACATGCTCATCAGCAAACCGCCTATATAATAGACAACTCTAGGAGTTATTACATAAAAGCATATCTAAACTTCTAAGTTCTTCAATTATCTATTCCCATTCAATTGTAGCTGGAGGTTTAGATGTAGTATCATATACCACTCTATTAATTCCTTGAACATTATTTACAATAGCATTACTAACATCCTTAAGAAACTCATAGAAGACTAATTTAGTTTCCAAATCTACTTCAAATGGAAAACATTCTGCAGTCATACCATCACTAGAAGTAACTGCTCTTAAAGCACAAGTATAACCGTAGGTCCTACTATCACCCATTACCCCTACTGTTTTCACTGGTAATAGCACTGCAAATGCCTGCCATATAATATCGTACAAGTTATATTTTTTTATAAGATCGATATATATCTCATCAGCAGCTTGTAACATACTTACTTTTTCTTGAGTAACTTCACCTATTATCCTAATTGCTAAACCAGGACCTGGAAATGGATGACGTCTTAATATCTCATTCGATATACCAAGCTTCTTTCCTAATGATCTAACTTCATCTTTAAATAGAAATCTTAGTGGTTCAACAAGTTGTAATTTCATTACATCAGGCAACCCCCCAACGTTATGATGTGATTTGATAGTTACACTTTCTTTCTCAGCAGGACCACCAGACTCTATAACATCAGGATATATGGTACCTTGCATTAAAAATTCTACCTCTCCTATCTTATTCGCTTCCTCTTCAAACACTTTGATAAATGTTTTTCCTATTATCTTTCGCTTTTGTTCTGGATCAGTAATAAACTGAAGTCTATTCAAAAATATCGATGATTTATCAACAATAGTTACAGGAATCTTAAACTGATCAATAAATAACTGCCTTACTTTTTCTGCTTCATTATAACGCAGTAATCCATTATCAATAAAGATACAACACAATTGATCTCCTATTGCTCGATAAGTTAGAGCTGCAGCAACACTAGAATCTACACCACCACTAAGCGCAGCTATTACTTTTTTATTCCCTACTTGTTTCTTTATAAGATTTTGCTGATCATCTAAAAAAGAATCCATTGTCCAACTATTCTTACAATCTGCTATCTTTACAAAATTAGCAAGTAACTTTATACCATCTGGAGTATGATACACCTCAGGATGAAACTGCATTCCATAAATTCTTCTTTTTTCATTGCTTATCATCGCAATTGTATTATTCAATACACTATATGCTATGACTTCAAATCCATATGGAACATCACACACACTATCTGCATGACTCATCCACACGGAAGCCTGTTCTCCTACTTTCCATACATCTTTTATTATTTCTGACCCTTTTACAATATTTAAAGTAGCTTTTCCAAATTCCTTACCATAACTCTGCACAACTGTTGACTTGAAATAATTACTCAAAAGTTGTAATCCATAACATACTCCCAACACTGGAACAGAAGTTCTCTCATTTAATTCAATAATATCATGAACAATTTTAGGTATCTCTGTCAAATTAAAGACTGACTTAGGCCCTCCAGACAAAATAAATGCTTTACTGTCTTTTATGCGATCGAATACTACATCATGTGCAAAAATTTCAGAATAAATATTTAATTCTCTCACTCTCCTAGCAAGCAATTGCGTAAATTGCGACCCAAAATCAATAATTGCTACTCTTGACATTTATGTTACCTCATAATTGCAGAAAAATAAAAATTCATTTTTATAAATTCGTAAAACAAAAACTTACCAATTCATAACATAAGGAAGAGCTTCTATCTAATATTGCTACATAAAACAACACTAAGCACTTATAACAAACTTAAAACACAATGCAGATCTTTTAAGACTCGTATTAATGTAATTACTATACCAAAAAAGTCACCTCTCAACAAGAATTATGATTTTATTAATAAATATAGAATAAAATCTAAATTAATCATAAATTTAGGTACAACCACATGAATGAAGAATTATCTTTAGATGAAAGTTTAGATAGCGCTATGGATTATGTTGAAAAAGGATGCAAAACAAAAATAGATCCAAAAATGAAAGCATGTATAAAAAAAGAAGTTAAATCAGCAATTCCAGAGCTAAATAAGGTATTAACACCTTTAATTACTTCTGCACTTAATACAGAGCAAAAAACATTATCACAAAATCAGCAAGAAGAATTAGTGAAGCATTTTATAAAAATTATGATGCCACACATGCAAAAAATCATGGTAGCATCTGACCAATGAACAGGATTCCTTTCAGCATATTGACTACTTCCCCATTAATAAAACTACATATCATTGATGTAGACTTCTATAAGCATTGTAAATTTTTGATGTTTATAATGCTTATAGCTATTATATTGCTATACCGTTTATAAAAAACTTTAGATAAACATTCATTTCTTCCCTACAGTATATGATTGTGTAAACTGCAATAAAAAATCAATAATGGAAGGCCTTCTAATAATTATTATTAAAACATTCACAAGTTCATATATTTGTAAATATCTAATATTAACTTAGATTTTGGTAATCACAAGATGAGTCATATCCCATTGTTAGATATTCCTTTTCTACCACTTTATAATACATGTCTATATCTTGTCGTATAAGAGATAGAGCATTCTTATCTAACAGAAACGTTTTTTGCATAACGTACTATATTAGCCACAATAAGATCAAAATTCATAGAATTTGTATCCATATGATGTTTACTTTATCATCAAAACCCTTTAGGACATCGTCGCATGATACTCCATGGAATGTTGAGTCCAGAAATTTCATGTACATGATTCTTCGCTGGGTGATATAAATGCCTAAATGCTCTCCTAATACTGCAAGAGCACTGACTAAAGGCTACAGTACGAAATAGTAACTCTTTTCCTATATGTCCTTTTGCAATTAGCTTTTGTATCCTTTCCTATCTTGATTTTTCCAACAAAACTTTCCGCTTTAACCATCACATGATACATCTGTCCAAAACACGTAACACAAGATAATACTATAAGATCTACTAAGCTCGCAAATTTCTTACTTGCACTTGACATGCATACAAATTTACAACACATGTCTAGTAAGTTCACATAAAACTTACTAGGATACAGCTTATAAGTAGTTTGATGTTGAGAAAACTTACATAATTATAGAAAATTGTACTTGGTCGTGTTAATGGAGATATTAACTGAGAATGACTTGCAGCACGCAATTTAATAATCATACTATCTACCAATTTTTGATTATCAAAATGACTTGCACAATATTTCACACTATTATATACACAAGCTTGATAAAATCTAGTTAGCATATGCTCAAGAGCTCCCAGTTTAATTACGAAGGCACATAGGGGCAAATTTTCAGTTACCCGGCGGCCGACAAAAAAACACTTGTATTCACTCTTAAGCATAACCTGCTTATTCTCATGCACATCAAACACATTTACCATAAAACTAAGAGCCATATTCCGTATGCATCCTTACAAAATATTAGAGTACCTTGGAAGCGCATTATACTGTATCTAGACTCTTTAGCAGACCATTGCTCAGCATGTAAGAAAACACGAGGGAGAGTCACATAAGATGTTTTACAGGCAAAACGTTACTGGTGTTAATATCCTCCTCCTTCTGTAGTCCGTTTAAGCTAGTACTTGATGATTCAGCCTCAACATTATTAGGAAGCGTAACACTGCCAACTGCCCTTAGAGATTTCTGTAGTCTTATTTTGATTTTGTAGTAACTCCCTCACCTTTTAAGCAGCTTGTTTTTCCATTCTGCTCATTAGAGCTTTTTTCCTTTGAACCCAGTGTCTTTACTTTAACTTGCCAGTACAATTCACTGACGCCATAGAACTAGCACTACTTAAGTCCATAAATACTATCCTTCCCAACATTCCTACTTAAAGGTTTTCCTGAGGCTTGATCACCACGAATCTTTGGCTTTGCGCCTTCTTTTAATACTTACTTTCCAAATTTTGTGATTGATTAACAGCCTCCTCATGACTTACAACACAAGAAATTTTTCAGTTTGAATACAACTTTTTGACACATTAAAAAGAGGATCTTTCTTAGTGTCTCTTAATTTTTCGTGACTTCTTCTAGAAGACCTATTGGACAATGCTATTAGATTTCCTGATACAGGACCAGATCTAATCCTGGTCTCTTCTTTGTTATAGCACACAAGCCTGTTTCTTCCGTTACTATAACACTCTTTAGCATAGAAGTTCAAGCTCTAAATTAGAGAGCCGCTGTGTCAACTGTTGCTCCAACTCATCACTGATTCTCTTACTCTTCGATTTTCTCTTTTTACTAGATTTAGCAGATGACTTCGATACAGCTTTTGTAGTTTCATCATCATTCATTAACGTCACTACAGAAATAACAGCACCACTTATAGGAAGTATCAGAAATACACCTTATTAATAGCCAGAAAAGATAGGCTAGGTTAGTTACTTTAGGGTATATCATAATTTACTGATTCTTTTAAACAATATAGTAGTTTTATTACTACCCATTCACGTAAGAGAATTACCTAATAAAACAATACAACACATTATCCTAACTTTCTAACTATATGAAAAAGCAAAAAATTACTTTTAACAAATATAATTAAAACAATACACTCTAAACATAGTGGTAATATTTCCTTATTCAAGATAGCTAATTCTCCAGAAGTTTCATAAATAAACCTCACAAATCTTAAAAGAAACCTAGCTAAGAATAAATATACATAATCCAACCTTATTATATATTTACACCATTTCTTTTTCTCAAAGTTACCTAGATAACACATATCAAACAGTGAATTGATACGCAACAAAAACACAGTCAGATAAATATTATTTGTTCAAACAGTTTAACAACTAAAGGAAATGTAGATTAAGCATATGAAAAAGCTAAGATAGATATACAACTATTTCAATATAAATACAAAAACAACCCAATGAGAGTAATGTAAGGCTTAAAATTGTCTATATCAACATTAAAAACGGCTTCTCTAAATAAGACTTAAAGCAATTTAAAAATCTTGCTGCTAGCACACCATCAATCACTCTATGATCTACAGATAATGTTATTGTCATAACATTTGAAATACATACTTGGTCATCAATAACTATCGCTTTCTTTTCAGAACATCCAACAGACATTATACAGGATTGTGGAGGATTAACAATTGCATAAAACTCTTTAATACCAAACATACCAAGATTAGAAACAGTAAAACCTCCACCTTGGAACTCTTCTGGTTTTAATTTGCCAGACTTAGCTTTACTAGCTAATACTTTAACTTCACTTGATATTTCTAACAAAGATTTTTTATCTGCATTGAAAACAATTGGGGTAATAAGTCCATTATCAATAGATACAGCAACTGAAATATCAACACTATGAAATACAACTATTTCATCATCAGACCAAGATACATTAATTTCAGGAAATTTCTTAATACTCATAGCAACAGCTTTAATAATGAAATCATTTACTGTAACTTTACTATCAGGATTTTCAGCATTAATTTCTAATCTTAGCTTTAATAGATCATCTACCAAACAATCTATCGAAACATAAAAATGAGGAATCGTTTGTTTAGAATATACTAAACGTTCTGCTATTACCCTACGCATGCTACTAATTTCAGTAAAAGAACTCTCTACAGAAGAATTAGAAACATTACCTTTTTGATTTACAACATCTAGTATATCAGCTTTTACAATTCTTCCATAAGGACCCGTTCCTTTTACTAAATTGATATCAACACATAGGTCGGAAGCAATCTTTTTGGCTAAAGGACTAATTTTAATTCTTTTACATGAATCAGAAGGGCTATTTAACATTTCAGTATTTACAACCTGTTGACTAACCTGTGATGTAACCGATTCATCTTTAGGGATATCATCACTTCTCTTATATGAATGAATTCCGACTAAATCTTGTTCATCTACAGCAATTAATGCTATTAATTGGTTCACTTCTATATTCTTGCTTCCTTCTTCAAAGAAAACTTTGCCCATTATACCATCTTCATCTGTGTACTCAAATTCCATAACAGCTTTATCAGTTTCTATATCAGCTATTATATCACCTGATTTGACTACATCCCCTTCTGACTTATACCACTTTCTTATAGTCCCACTTTTCATAGTTGGAGAAAGAGCAGGCATCAATACTTCTATTGGCATTATTTAACATCAAAAAAATCTTTTATACACCATTACAGTATTAGGCATGTATTGTCAATCCCATTATAGGCACCATTTATTCTAAGCAATAGGGATAAATAATTTATACTTAAAGCACATTATTTCCAATTGTTCCGAATAGACCTAAGTTAAACTAGTAAAATTATATCAAATCTGACACAACTTATACAATACACCCCCATGGTATACATTAATAATCTATCTATCAATTATCATCTATACAAGCTACTTATGAATACCTTCCGTCATCAATATATAAGTTAAACTAATGCAAACACATTTTATTTCTTGTAGTAGACAAAAAACTTGCTAATATTATTATATTTGTTTAACGTATAGAAACTTTGTGCTAGCCAGTAATCGTATTCAAGATATTTTGGGGTTTTACGAAAGCGAGAATCCAGGGGTAAAAGCAAACCTGGTAAGAATGTTGTTACATGGTAAGGTAGCTGGTAGCGGGAAGTTGTTAATATTACCCGTCGACCAAGGAATGGAGCATGGACCAACCAAGAGCTTCTCACAAAATCCTCAATCTTATGATCCACATTACCATTTTAAATTAGCCATTGAAAGTGGGTTTAGCGCATATGCAGCTCCACTTGGTATGCTTGAAGCAGGAGCATCTACTTATGCTGGTCTTATACCTCTTATACTTAAACTAAATAGCTCTACACTGCTTTCTCCAAGAAATAATCTGGATCAAGTGGTAACTTCTTCTATAAAGGATGCGTTAAAATTAGGATGTTCAGCTATAGGAATAACTATTTACCCAGGTTCTCATAATTTCTTTTCTATGATTCGAGAAACAAGAGACCTTATTGCAGAAGCAAAAGCAGCAGGGTTAGCAGTTGTAATATGGTCATATCCACGAGGAAATGATATTTCAAAACAAGGAGAAACAGCAATAGATATAGTAGCATATGCTGCACATATTGCAGCATCACTTGGAGCAAATATCATAAAAGTCAAGTTACCAACAAATCATATAGAACGAGATCCTATACCTTATGATATTTCATCTTTAGAAAAAAGGATAGAATATATAAAATTATCCTGCTTTGCAGGAAGGAGGTTAGTTGTCTTTTCGGGTGGAGAAACAAAAACTGATGAAGAATTATTTAAAGAAATACAGTCAATAAAATTAGGTGGAGGAGATGGATCGATTATAGGACGTAATTCCTTCCAAAGATCAAAAAGTAATGCTATATCAATGATAGGAAAAATAGTAAAAATTTATAACAGTTAGGCTAGGTGGCAGAATGGTTCATGCAGAGGACTGCAAATCCTTTTACATCGGTTCGATTCCGGTCCTGGCCTCCAATTTCTAATATAAGAAATTCTTTGTAAAATTTGATTGTAACAAATTCTATTATTGAAACCCCACCACAAATTCTCTTTGAGGATCTTTTCTTTAAAATATTGCCTCAAAACATAAAATAACACTTAAATTATTGCTTGATAAAATACAACTTATTGTTGGAATTATGCATTGAAAGTTTTATTGTCATAAAAAAATTAAAAATCTTATATACAATAAGCCTATCCATTACTACACTAGCAAAACACTACGATTACTAATCGGAGGAAAAATTTTAACAAAATATTCAAAAGCTTTGTTAATAATATTAGATAAAGAAGTTGTGGCTACCTATAAACAGCACTTACAATCCTCTAAACTTTGCTAATATTATTAGATAAAGATTGTTGCTATCTATAAACAGCACTTATAATCCTCTAAGCTTTGTTAATATTATTAGATAAAGAAGTTGTGGCTACCTATAAACAGCACTTACAATCCTCTAAACTTTGCTAATATTATTAGATAAAGATTGTTGCTATCTATAAAACAGCACTTATAATCCTCTAAGCTTTGTTAATATTATTAGATAAAGATGTTGTCGCTATAAATACTGATGAATATGTTCCAACCGCTATACCAAAAAACACAATTATACTCAATTCTCTAACTGTACCCTGACATAATAACATTAAAGGGATAGATGCTAACATAGTGGTACCAGACGTCAATATTGTTCTTGATAAAGTAGCGTTAATACTCATATTAATGATATCAGGTAGCTTTTTTTGTATTTTCTTCTTAAGTAATTCTCTAATTCTATCATATATTACTACTGAATCATTAACCGAATAACCAATAACTGTTAAGATTGCCGCAGTCGAAGAAAGATTAAACTCAATATTACATAAGCTAATTAACCCCAATGTTAAAACAACATCATGTATTAGAGCTAAAACACCACCTAATGCAAACCTCCACTGAAACCTTAACCACAAATATAAAAACATTCCTAACAATGAAAGTATTATTGCGCATAACCCTTCAAAAATCTGCTTATACCCAACTTGTGGCCCAACATAATCTATTTTTAAATAAGTTACTTCACCTAGTATTTCTTCTAATACACCTTTTATCTTTTCAATAGCATGCAATTGATTCGAATTTTTTTCACTCTTAAAACGAATCATTAATTCTTTATCATTATTTTTAAAACCTTGAACAGAGAAACCTATAAAACCATTTTCCTGTAGTTTTAGATTAACATTTTTAGTATCTATTTGATTCGCACGAAGTTCGATTATTATACCACCTGCAAAGTCTGTACCAAAGTATATACCTTTCAATAAAACAAGCAATATTGAAACAAGCATGAGGACACCACTACAAGATACAGCATATATCCTATACTTAGAAAAATTTATATTTGTACCACTAAGAAAAACCACTACTCAAAACTATAAATTAACTTACTAAGCCTATGTGATTTCTAATGCTTATTCAAGAAAAAACACTTTCCTATAATGCAATAAACACTAAAAATATATAATTATTATTTTTTCCTACATTAAAAAAATTTTGTATAGTAACTTTACCAATACTTCCATTATATACTCTTCTCAATAAGAACTACAGACCGTTCATTTTTAACATTGCGAGATACTTGGGAGAAATGTAGTAATCTGGTGTTTAAAGTGTAAAAGATATCATATTATAAAACATAGATGCAAATTCACTTTATAAGTTTACATAAATATAACAAACACAAAAACGTTTCTTCTACATAAGAAACTTGGTATATTGGTTTATTCATCATTTCATCATTACACAGTGTTTTACACTAAGAATTATAAGCATTTCATTTACAACATTGTAGGATATTTAGGAGAAATAGTAGTAATTTGGTTTTTAAAGTGCAAAAGATATCACGTTATAAAACACAGGTACAAATGCGTGCTAGGAGAAATAGATATAATTGCTCTTAAGAACAAACACTTAGTTTTTATAGAAGTTAAAACCAGTATATTTAGATCAGAGATTCCTATCACCAACAAGCAACAAAGATCTATTATCAGAGTAGCAAAACACTTTATTACGTACCATACAAAATTTGAAGAATACAATATAAGATTTGATTTATATTTTCTTTCACTTTCAAAAGGATTGATACATATTCCACATGCTTGGCAAGAACTTTAACTTGCTTTGATTAATCCATTATTTTAAATCTTCGCAAAACACTAACTAAAGCTTGAGTTAATTCACCTATCATCTCGTCCGTATGACAAGGTGTTGGAGTAATTCTTAATCTTTCCGTACCTACAGGCACAGTAGGATAATTGATAGATTGTATATATATCTTATACTCCTTAAGCAATACCTGTGAAATATTCTTACAAGCCATTGAATCACCTATAATAATAGGAATGATATGTGTATCTGTTTTAACAAAATTAATCCCAGCCTTAGAAAAAGACTCCTTTACTTTACTAACAACTTCACGTTGCTTTTCTCTCTCAATAGAACTATTTTTTAAATGTTCAACACTTATTCTAGCAGATGATGCAATAAGCGGGGATAATGCTGTAGTAAAAATAAAGCCAGGAGCAAAACTTCTAATAACATCCACTAAATTTTTTGATCCAGCAATATATCCTCCCATAACCCCAAAAGCTTTGGAAAGCGTTCCTTGAATGATTGTAATCCTATCAGATATGTTTTCCTGCTCTGATATACCTCCACCACGGCTTCCATACATGCCAACTGCATGCACTTCATCTAAATAAGTTATTGCATTATATTTATCGGCTAAATCACAAATCTTCGAAATCGGAGCTACATCTCCATCCATAGAATATAAAGATTCAAATATTATAATTTTAGGCACAGATATATCAACAGATTTCAAAAAATCTTCAAGATGACCAACATCATTGTGCCTGAATATATATTTTGCTCTATTACTGACTCTGATCCCCTCTATCATAGAAGAATGATTTTTTTCATCTGAAAAAACCACAATATCTGGAATCACAGAAAGCAATGTACTAATAGTAGTCTGATTTGCAACATAACCACATACAAAAGTTAGAGCAGCTGGTTTCTTATGTAAATCTGCTAATGACTCTTCAAGTTCAATAATTTCTTTTGTAGTTCCAGAAATATTCCTTGTACCTCCAGCACCTACACTACTGCCATAATTCTTGATAGCAAGAATCATATGTTCATTTTGTCCCATACCTAAATAATCATTGCTACACCACAGAGTAACTACATTATTTACACTACATTCAATAGCATAAGGAAATTGACCAGGAATACGTGAAAATCCAGTAAATTCCCTATATCGACCTTCATCTTTTATATGCTTAATTCGGTTAAAAAAGATTTCTTCATAATTTATCATAATTCCTTTTACCCTGTGCTTTAATATAAAACCTAATCAAAAATCATTCCTCTAACATTATCTTTAAATGACGCTTCTTACCACAACTCAATTTAACATAGTATGTATTGCAAAAGTCCTTTAAAGATAACTTGTAATTCATATCTAGCAAAACCACATCATTAATTTTACATCCTTTACCATTAATCAATCTTCTAGCACTACTACTACTTTTTTCCATCCCAGATATTTGAAGTAATTTTATTATAGGTAGTCCTAACTCTATATCACACCTACTCACATAAAAAGCTGATAAACCTGAATCATCATTATGCTCAAAAACTTTAAGTGCATCATTAGCAATACTTTGAGCAATTTGCTCTCCGTAACAGATTTTAGTAGCTTCAGTAGCCAATATTTTCTTTGCCTCATTAATCTCATGTCCTTGTAAAAGCTCCAACTCTTTTATTTCATCAAGAGATAAGTCTGTAAATAACCTTAAAAAACGACCTACATCTTCATCCTTAACATTACGAAAATATTGCCAATAATCAACGGGATTATACATATTACCATCCAACCACACTGCACCTTGTGCAGTCTTACCCATTTTTTCACCTGAGCTTGTAAGTACTAAATTAGTAGTAAGGCCAAAAAGTTCTGGTAATCTTAACTTCCTGCCCAATTCCACACCATTAACAATATTACCCCATTGATCAGAGCCACCTATTTGTAGTAAACAATTATGACGTCGATTTAACTCTACAAAATCATATGACTGTAACAACATGTAATTAAATTCTAAAAAGCTAAGATTTTGTTCTCTTTCCAAACGCAATCTTACACTATCAAAAGTCAACATGTTGTTTACGGAAAAATGTTTACCTATATCTCTTAAAAACTCTATATAATTTAAATCATCTAACCATTCAGCATTACGTACTAACAACGCATCGTGTGTTCCATCGCCAAATACAATAAACTTCTTTAATACTTCACAAATACCTAACGTATTTTCCTCAATCTCATTAGCAGACAGCATTATTCGTGACTTATCCTTACCAGAAGGATCACCTATTTTAGTTGTCCCATCTCCTAACAATATTATCGGTTTATGACCAAACCTCTGAAGGTGCCTTAAAACCATAATCTGCACCAAACTACCAACATGTAAACTTTTAGCAGTGCAATCAAATCCTATATACGCACGTATACATTGTTGGCCCATTAATTGATCCAAGGCACTAACGTTAGTACATTGATTAAAATACCCTCGAGAATATAAAAAGCTTAAGAACTGAGACTTGAACTTCATTTTAGAAACAGATTATTAAAAAACCAGTGATCCCGGCGCGAATCGAACGCGCGACCTACTGATTAAAAGTCAGACGCTCTACCGAACTGAGCTACGGGATCTCAACTAAAGATATATTAAGTATCTACAATGTATATTGAAGCATTTTCCTAAAATTAAGTAAAGGTTTTTCTTAATAGAATATCAATACAATTCAACTAAATATACAAGCAGAACAAATTAATTCTCTGATAAACTATAAATTATAAATTATGCATATTGCAAAACAATAAAAAACTTGATATCCTAACTGTTTTTAAGCTGGGTAATTTTATTATGTTCCTTTCTATAGAGGATACCTTAGACTACATAAAAAAAAATGCAATAAATTTTATTGACTTAAGGTTTACAGGTTCCAATGGCAAATGGCACCACATAACACGCAGTGCAGAGACTACAGACGCACAAGTGTTGTCAGCAGGAATTAATTTCGATAGTTCATCGATTCCTGGATGGCAGTCAATAGAAAAATCAGATATGATATTATTACCGGATGTAAGTACAGCCTTTATTGATCCATTTTCTGCCCAATCAACATTAGTCATAATATGCTATATAGTAGATCCATATAACCAATCCCAATATTCTAAAGACCCACGATATACAGCACAAAAAGCATCTAAATATATGTTATCTACAGGCATTGCTGATAAGTGTTATTTTGGACCAGAAGTAGAATTTTTTATATTTGACAGTGTACAATTTCACACAGGAATGTATAATTCTTACTTTAAGATAGATTCTGCAGAACACGATACTCCATTCCAAAAGAAAGAACTTTCTAACAGTCACCGTCCAAAGGCTAGAGGTGGTTACATGCCTACTCCTCCTATTGATTCATTACATGACATTCGCTCAGAAATGTTAACAATGTTCAAAGAAGTAGGTATCATACCCTTAATACATCACCATGAAGTCGCTGCATCACAGTGTGAGGTTGGATTCCAGCATGATGAATTACTATCTAGCGCAGACAACGTGCAAAAGTGTAAGTATATAGTGCATGGAGTTGCATCGTCTTATGGTAAAACTACAACCTTTATGCCAAAACCAGTAATACAGGACAATGGGAGCGGTATGCATTGTCACCAGTCCTTATGGAAAGATAATGTTAACCTTTTTGTCAATCCTGATGGCAGCATATCAGAAACCTGCTTATATTATATAGGTGGGATTATTAAATATGGCAAAGCTATCAATGCATTTGCAAATCCTTCAACAAACAGTTATAAAAGGTTAGTACCACATTTTGAAGCACCAACTTGGTTGGCTTACTCATATGAAAATAGATCCTCTGCTATCCGCATACCATACGCATCAAAAAGTGATACTAATGCTAAAAGGATAGAAGTACGCTTTCCCGATCCGCTTGCAAATCCATACCTGTGTTTTTCTGC
Source organism: Ehrlichia japonica (assembly GCF_000632845.1). Classification (NCBI taxonomy): domain Bacteria; kingdom Pseudomonadati; phylum Pseudomonadota; class Alphaproteobacteria; order Rickettsiales; family Anaplasmataceae; genus Ehrlichia; species Ehrlichia japonica. Next base: position 1,097,066 of record NZ_CP007474.1, read on the forward strand.
ACAGTTAATGGCTGGATTGTATGGTATACAAAATAAAGTTCATCCCGGGCCAGCAATAGATAAGAATTTATACTCACTAGATAAAACAGAGCTACAACAATTAACCTCTGTAGCCAGCTCTCTCGAAGAAGCATTAGAATGTTTAGATAATAATAGAGAATTTCTGTTAGTAGGAGGCGTATTTACTAATGATCAAATTGATTCATATATAAACCTTAAAATGCTAGAAGTAAAAGATCTAAAGTTACATCCACATCCCATTGAATTTATAAATTATTACAACTCTTAAACAAATCAACGTTGTATTTGTTGTACGGTTAGTGAGCCATCATGTTTATATACCAAATTTCAGAATGGGGGGAAATGCAATGAATAAATCATTAGGTTATTATAGAAGGTCTTTATTTGTATTCACCGCTCCATAATATATATTCAAGCCCCAATGTAACATACTAACTCAATACATGCAGTTATAAAAATTTGGAGACCTATTAAACATGATAAACAACTTTAACAATATATTTCTACAATTAAAGTCACTAGTCCAACAAGACTTAGACGAAATGGAATTTCTAATTTCACACCAAAATGATAAACACATTGCTTTAATTACAGAAATTATACATCACTTAATTAAATCCGGAGGCAAAAGGATACGTCCTATAATTTTTTTCATCATATGTAAGATGCTAAATTGTAATAATGCAAATAAAATACTAATTGCAGCAGCTATTGAATTCATACACAATGCTACATTGTTACATGATGACGTTATCGATGAAAGTGAGATAAGAAGAGGAACAAAAACATCCAATTTTATATGGGGAAACAAAGCAAGTATCCTAGTAGGAGACTTCTTACTTGCTGTATCTTTTCAATGGCTTATAGAGTGTAAGAATCTGAATATATTATCTATACTATCTCAAACATCTAATACTATTATAGTTGGAGAAGTACAACAAATGATATCTAGTCACAATATAAACATTTCTAAGGAAAAATACATAGAAATCATTTCTGCAAAAACAGCCTCTTTATTTGGAGCAACATGTGAATCCGCTGCAAATCTAGCCCAAGTAACCAATAAGGAAAAAGAAGCGCTAAAAAGTTTTGGAAACAACTTCGGTATTTCCTTTCAAATCATGGACGATATTTTAGATTATACAGCCTCAGAAGAACAATTCGGTAAAAAACTAGGAAATGATCTTTTTACAGGCAAAACTACCTTGCCTGTTATTATTGCATATCAAAATGCAACATCAAAAGAAAAAAAATTCTGGGATCAAATATCTGTAAATGCAAACTTAGAACAAGCTATATCCTATATTAAATCTCATAATGCGATTGAAAAATCAATAGATATTGCAACAATTTATGTAAATCAGGCAAAATCATGTTTGAATATTTTTGCAGAGTCAAACTATAAAATGCATCTAAACAAACTACTAGATTGTATTCTACATAGAGGATATTAAATTAGCCAAATATTTTGCAGTTATATTCAAATAGATTGAGGATTTAAAGACAAGTAAGGCTGATAATATAACTATTTTAAATTTACATCATTTTCTTAACAACATCTATTTCTTCAATATCTAAATGTGATAACAATATATTTTTCATAATTTGTTCCTTTTGATTCATCACCTCATTATCGATACGACTCACATGTTGAACATACAGAAAACAACACAAACTAACAACTGCAAAAAACACAATAGATACCACTGAGACTAACACAGTCCTATATAAACTTTGCTCAAACCCGAAAACAGGCTTGGTCTTGAATCCTAAAACAATATTTAGCGCACACAATGATAAAAATACCATAAAGACAAGTAAAAACAAAAGTTTAAAATCATCACGCTCATTCTTAACGCTCATATAGAGCTCTCTAGCATCAGACAGTTCAGTAAATTTAGAATACATTAAGTCATACATACGTTTTATAAGCGAATATAATACGTGACCATATTTACTGTGACCAACAACTTTATACTCATCTGAAAAACAGAAATTTACACATAGGGCATGTTGTGAATCGATTCTAGAATCATATATGGGTAATCTACTACTCACTTGAGAAAAATTTTGCAATAAAGCTTCAAGGTCTCTACTACATATGTTTGTCATATTAGCATTCATTATATCATACACAGTATGCCCTAAATTATTTTTGACATCACACAACTGCTCAAAAGACACCATAGTTAGCAATAATCGATAAGACTTTATACATTCAGTCATGTAAGCTTCAATTTCTTTCACTAATGCTTGGTTATTTTTTAAGGATATTTTAATCCTATTTGACATTTCAGCAATAGCCATTTCATTGGTTACAATCGGTTTCAGATTCCTATCTAAATCTTTCTTATGTAGTATGTTATAATATGAAAGCACCTTTGCAAAACTTATAAAATACATATATGAGAGAACATGTAATGGAGTATCTCCATGAGAATTTTGTTGTGTCAATATCAAGGGTGCATTTTTCGCAAAGTATCGTATAACCACATAATTCATATATGGGGCACATGCTGCATAATGCATTGGATTATTACCATAATTATCTGGTTCACTAACCATTTCAACTCTTTCATAGACTAATAATTGTATTATTTCACACAAAAAACTTTCTTGCTTTTTTTGATTGCACATATTTACAGCATAATGCACAGCATTCCTACCTCGAGCATCAAGCTTATATTGAGAGAAACTCATTAAAAGTGTTTTTACTAGTAAATATGATAAGTCCGCACACTCAGACTCACCGGTTAGAAAATACAATCTAACCAAAGCACTCATCATATCCCCAGGAAGGCTAGCATCACCAAACCCATTTGACCAAGATAAAAATTCAGAAACCTGCTGCGCAGAAATCCTCTGCTCTGCAACAGCTGTATTAATTTTATCAGCTACTATCTCCACAGCGTGTATTACAGACTTGAACATCTCTGTTCTGAGCTTTATTTTATTTTGCTGTACAACCTCCAGATCTGTTTCTTCTTGGGAAGTTTCATTATCAAGCACATTTAATAAAGTCTTGCATACTTTACCAGAAACAGACTTATACGCACGTCTCAGCTTATTAGACATTTCTTTCACTTCAGTAGCTTGCAAATCTACAGTTTGATCTTCATCTACACTAGATTGCCTAACTGCCTCTAGCAGCACTGCTTTAAGTCGCTCTTTTATAGCATTACTAGAATCACTTTGAATTTCAGATACATCATACAATGACATGATTAAATAATAGAATACTGAACCAACCTCATCTTTCAACAACAGCACATCCTCAGCTTCTAAAGATTCTAGCGTTTTTAAAAACGACATATCATATGCTAATATTTCACTAAATAAGATAGGCCGAGTATATTTCGTTATAGCTATTTTACGAACAATGAACATACTAATACCTTCTAATATAGAACTCACTCATTGTATTCAAAAATCAAAAGTATCAATTCATTAATTTCGACATATGAAATCTTTGACATACTGATTATCTATGTTCTTTATATTCTGAGCAGATTCACATGCAATAATTTTCCCGTTATATAACACAGCTATTTTACTCGCAATCTTAAAAGCACTACTAATATCATGAGTAATAGTAATAACTGTTAAATTAAATTCTTTATGACATCTTATTATGATTTCATTCACAACATCAGACATTATTGGATCCAACCCTGAAGTCGGTTCATCAAGGATCATAATTTTAGGTTCACTAACAATAGCTCTAGCCAATGCTATTCTCTTTTTCATGCCGCCAGATAACTCAATAGGATATCTATCCAGTACATCAGTACTCAATCCTACCAAATTCAATCCAGAAGCAGCAATTTCCCTTGACAACCGTTTATCACGATTAAATCTATAATGTAAGTTAAAAGCAATATTTTCACATACCGTTAAACTATCAAATAACGCACAATTTTGAAATAAAACCCCAAAATTTTTAATCAAGCTTTTATTATGTCTAATATCAACACCGCTAACAATTACCCTACCAGAAGTAGGAGTTATCAAACCTAATATTGTTTTTGCTAATACAGACTTTCCACTACCTGATTCCCCAACAATAACTAATGACTCCCCATATGCAATATCAAGACTTATTCCTTTCAGTACTTGATGTCCATGAAAATCTATATGTAAATCAGATAAAGAAATATAATTCATAAAATCAACTACTATGAATAAAATACAGTAATAATATAATTGAATAAGATGATAAACATGGATGAGACAACAACAACATAAGTAGTGGCCAATCCAACACCTCTAGCTCCACCACTACAATAATAACCGCTATAACACCCCATAAAGGATATTATAAAACCAAACACTGTTGCTTTAACTAAACCTAAAGTAATATCTCGAACATGCAAAAACTTCATCACTCCCCTTATATACATTTCAGAAGTATATCCCAACTGATATGAGCCAATAATATATCCACCGTAAGCACCAATTAAATCAGCACATACAATCAATATAGGCATAGCAATCATCGCAGAAACAATACGAGGAACAATCAAATATTTAAATGGATGAGTATCTAATGTAAACAAAGCATCTATTTGCTCAGTAATACGCATAGTACCTATTTCAGCAGCAATAGCTGCTCCTACACGTCCTGCAATAATAAGACCAATCAATACTGGCCCTAATTCCCTTACAATAGCAACAACTACTACTCCAGAAACAAAATCACTTGAAACATCATTACGTATTATTAGAAAATTCTGTAAAATTAACACTGCACCAGTAAATATTGCAGTAATACCAACTATGGGTAGTGAGAAAAAGAATATCTCTATAAATTGTTTTAATATAACCCCATAGTAATAAGGAGGCACAAAACAATTATATACAAACCTTACAAAAAAAACAAAAGAATGTCCTATATTAAAAATTACACCAATTACGTACCTGCCAATAGTTTGCAATAACCAAACTGGCATTAAATATAAACGTAAAAACTGCATGACAATACACCACATCTTTTCAAGTAGCAACATAAACAAACTTCATACCACACAACTTACTTTATTAGTCACAACAAAACCTTCAGCTGTAAATTAAGCACAAAATTATATTAAACCTTATTGAAATGAGATATATCTAATTAATTAATATATTAGATAAACTCCTTAAGCAAATCAGTGTAACAAAAAACCTGTTTTTATAAAACTATAATTTTACAAACCACAAACATTTGAAATAAATATTACAACACTAAATATCTATACTCATAGCTTAAATCACTCTAGTGATTTATATGAGGCTCACTAGATCATATAATACATTAATATAAAAAATTTAAGATTCTATAAAGTTACTCACATATTATATGGTATAATATATCTGTTTTAGCTTATTTAGTGCAATATTATATTATCAGATATTACCTGTATATTCTGATTTTTCAAGATAATAATAGAATATAAACATAAAAGACTATACAGTATCAGACCTAAACACATATCTTACCAATTACAATAAAAATAATATGGGAAAATCTATAATCTAATTAAAAAAATAAACATAAGAAAATATTAACGTTTCAAATATAGAAAACCTATAAACAAGACTTAAGTTGCTGTATATAATCTAACATATTACCTGCCTTAAAAATTGCAGACCCAACAACTAAAATATCTGCACCAGCTTCGACTACACTTTTAGCATTCCCAATATTAATACCACCATCTACAGCTATTTTAGTTTTTAATGAATACTTCTCTATCATGTCACGAACACATGAAATTTTATCTAACTGAGATGCAATAAATTGCTGTCCCCCAAAACCAGGATTTACCGTCATAATCAACACAAGATCAAGTTCAAAAATAATATACTCTAAAATATTATAGTGAGACGTTGGAACAAGAGATAACCCAGCACTTCTTTTATAAGATTTAACCTTCCTTATTACACGATCTAAGTGTATATCAGACTCCGCATGAACAGTAATCATATCTGCTCCCGCATCAACAAAAGCTTCTATATAATTACTAGGAGAATTAATCATGAGATGCACATCAAACGGAATAGTTGTATACTTTCTTATTGCAGAAATAACAACAGGCCCTATAGTAATATTAGGTACAAAATTACCATCCATCACATCTATGTGGATATAATCTACACTTGCATCTGCCAGCATCTCTACTGATTTACCTAAATTAGCAAAATCTGCTGATAGTATAGAACTAGATACTTCTATAATTTTTGTTTTACTAAAATTATTCTTTTTTGTTAACACGTGAATTTTGATAATGAAACATACAGTTTACAGTCTATTGAATTTCACATAATTTTCAAGCATGTAGAAAAACAACAAGTATTTTTGATCTTTCTTGATGGAATTAAGATTACATATACTATAAAGAAATTACATCAAATTCAGTAAAATTACACACACAATTCACCTATAATTACTATCCTAATAATCTAAGCTAAAAATGTTTTTTAAAGCAAGCTTCTTATAAAATTAGTGACTAAATATTTTTAACTCACTCTTCAATACAATCCATGCAAATAAATACTCTTAATCTATAATTTACGAAAATTACAGCAACATAACTTTAATTCATGACACTAGAATATCAAGTTATTTTATATCACCATTATCTTAGTAATAACATCACATTTTTTAAGCTAACAAAATACAGTATTATCACAATTATATTAAACCTATTTTTACTATATAGTATTTAAATCAATACTAATCAACTTCAATGGCACTGTTCTAACCATAACTAGCGTCAATATCAGTTATGAACTAAAAACTACTTTTTACTATATGGAACTAGATCAGCCCAATTATCTCCTACAGAGACATCAATTTTTAATGGTACTGACAATTTAATCACACCTTCCATTACTTCTGTTATGACTTCTACTGTGTAATCTACATATTCTTCTAAAACTTCAAATAGCAATTCATCATGCACTTGAAGTATAAGTGAACCATTTGTAATTCTATCAAACAAGTGAATCATTGACATCTTTATTATATCAGCTGATGTCCCTTGCAAAGGAGCATTAATAGCTGCCCTTTCAGAGAAATTTCTCGCCGTAATATTACTGCTATTAATATCTTTTACAAAACATTTTCTACCAAAAATAGTCCTAGTATAACCATGAGTTTTTGCATAAATCTTAATATTATCCATATAAGATTGAATTTCCGGATATGACTTAAAATAGTTATCAATATATGCACTTGCTTCGGACTTAGAAATACCAAGCTGTTTAGCTAGACCAAATGCACTCATACCATAAATGATACCAAAATTTATTGATTTTGCCTTTCTTCTTAAGTTTTTATCTAAATTTTGGGTCCCAAATATCTGTCTTGCTGTTATTGAATGTATATCTTGATCTAAAGAAAATGCATCTTTAAATGCCTGTACATTGGCTATATGTGCTATTATTCGCAGTTCTATTTGTGAATAATCAGCAGAAATTAGCTTGTATCCTCTTTTTGCAACAAACGCTCTTCTTATAGCACTACCTTCCTCACTCCTAATTGGAATATTCTGTAAATTTGGATTGCTTGAACTCAACCTACCAGTAGCAGTTGATATCATAGAGTAAAAAGTATGTATTCTCCCACTATTACTATCTATCTGCTTCCCCAAAGCATCAGTATAAGTACCTTTTAACTTTGTAAAATGACGCCATTTTAATACTTTATCCGCTATTTCAATTTCATTAAATACAAGATCATTTAAAACTTCAGCATCTGTACTATAACTACCTGAACTTAATCTTTTACCTTTCTTTATACCCATCTTATCAAATAAGATACTTCCCAACTGTTTTGAAGATGCAATATTAAATTCTGTTCCTGAAAGTCTATATATTTCATTTTCTAGCATATTGATGTTTTTTGAAAAAGTAGATGACAATGTTTTTAAAATATCAATATCAATCAATATACCCGTCTTTTCCATGCTATCTAACACATGAATCAACGGTTTCTCAATCCTTTCATAGATAGTATACAATTGATTTGCAAATAGCTCCTTCTTAAGTAGCTTATGCAACAACAATAAAGTTGTAGCTTCTATGTTAGTAACATCTTGCTTAACATTATAACTAACTAGATTTCGTAATGAATGATTATGTGCACTTGGATTTAAAACATATGACATTATCATAATATCATCAAAAGCTATAATATTCACATCAGGAATAATTTTCAACAATGTCTTTACATCATATATTACTTTTAACACATAATTTAAACTAAGTACTGATTTAATAAGCCCTAATGCATTATCTATATGATCTTTATCAATATGGAGCAAAACGTCTTTCCTATAGGATAAAGAAATGCTATCAATAGCATTATCGGTTACTTCTATATGTAACGCCATTATTCCTTCACTTTTACAGTTTTCAACAAATACTTTAAATGACTCAGCAGAGTAGTGTATAACCTTGTTATTAACCATAGTATCACTACTATCATTAGAATTTTGGTTAGTAGATGATGTGCTTGTTTTTAAAATCTTATTAACTTTGCTTTCTAAAGAATGCAATTCATATTTCTTGAAAAATTCCATTAATTCCTGTATCTTAGAAACCTGAAAAACATATTTTTCTATATCCTCACATATATCTATCTTATCATACAAAGTTACCAATTTACGAGATAATATCGCCTGACTACTATACTGAACTATTGATTCACGACACCTATTTGTTTTAATTTCATGTGCACGTAATAACAAATCATCTAATGACTTAAAATCATTAAGCAGCCTCGCTGCTGTTTTGACTCCAATACCTGGAACCCCAGGTATATTATCTGATGCATCCCCTGTCAAAGATAAGAAATCCAACAACTGACTTGATGATATGCCAAATTTACTTCGTACATCCTCTTCCTCAATGTATTTATTTTTCATCGGATCAAATATATAAATACCGTATTTTAGAAGTTGTAATAAATCTTTATCCGATGTTACAACTGTCACTTTAATATCTTGTAATTTGCAATATTTTTTACCCAAAGTCGCTATGACATCATCCGCTTCATACCCCACCACTTCTTCAGAAGCTATGTTAAAAGCACTGACGGTTTCTCTTAACAATGAAAATTGCGATATTAAGTCATCAGGAAGCTTAGGACGATTGCTTTTATATTCTGGATATATATCATGACGAAAATTCTTACTACCAGTATCAAATACAACAACTAAATAATCAGTTTCATGTTTTTCTATATACTTTAAAAAAATATTTATAAAACCATAAACTCCACCAATAGGCAATCCATAAGATGTTCTAAGATTTGGTAAAGCATAGTATGCTCTGAAGAGTAATCCATAAGCATCTATAATTGTAAAAACACGCATTATTTAAACATGCTATATAAAATCTACAAATTCTACACTTTACAATTTTATTAGTACACACAATTCCATAATCAAACGGATTATAAAACTCATGCAGCTTTTGCTAAACTCAAAGTATAGTAGAATTTTACACAATAACAATCAATCATATAGACATAAAATCCGTTATATCATCAATATAGAACAACATACTACAAAAACCATGTTTACATATAAACACCACAAAATTAACTAGAAAAAGTTTTTTCGATAACATAAATTATCTATTATTTAATAAAATCACATTAATATTTTTAGTAAGTACAATTATTGGTATACTAAATATGATAAGCACAAAAAACACTGACACAACACAAAAAACGAAAACTAGAACTCGGAAGACAAACACTACAAATAAGAATAAATCTGAAAGCCTTGATACTAATAACATCACTCAAGCTGCAACATTAGATTCACAAGTACAGAAATCTGAAAGCCTTGATACTAATAACATCACTCAAGCTGCAACATTAGACTCACAAGTACAGAATAGTGATGCTACTTTAAGTAATATGGATTTAATTAATCTTAAAAAAGTAGAATCTGATGAAGCAGAAATAATATATAAACCAAATACTCCACAACAATCTAGTTTTCTCAAAGATTTATGGCATTCACTCAAGGAGTATTTTTCATCAACACAATAATCCAAATCTTTTAGGTCAGGGAATTCTTTACTAAACATACATTAAATTCAAGCTTGTGTATATATAAGCATTTTATATAACAAATTTAAAATCAATGGGCAGTAGTAAATATAAAGTACCAAGTATGCACAAGCAAAAACTATTGACATAAAATATATTTTATGTTGAAATGCCGTTTTCCTTATTATCTCGTTTACATAAGAAGGCATTTTCCAGTGAAGACGTCAAATAATAAAAAAAGCAAAAATTACATCTTATTAGTCTTACTAATAATTTTAGTAGTCATATTGTTTTTTACATCAATAGTAAGAGTTAAATTCTAGAGTTAGGTTATAAAATGTCATGAATAAATCAAGTACTTATTCTTTTACAGATCTTAATTTACATACGAAAGAAGAGCTAAGAACAATCTTAAATTACGGCTCTACAATTAAAAAAAATCCTAACCCATATAGAAAGCATCTACTAGATAAAAATGTAGCTTTAATATTCCTTCAGCCATCAACACGTACAAGAATATCATTTGAAGTTGGAGTCAATCAATTAGGTGGAAATGCTATTGTTCTTAATGAAAAAGACACTCAATTAGCAAGAGGTGAATCCATTTATGATACAGCTAAAGTTCTATCAAGATATGTTGATTTAATAGTAATAAGAATACTAGAACATAATTCTCTACTTGAATTAGATAAGCACAGCACAGTTCCAATAATTAACAGTCTTACACAACATAGTCACCCATGCCAAGTTTTAGCTGACATTATGACTTACGAAGAAAAAATGGGCCCTATAGAAAATTCTACAGTAAGTTGGATTGGAGACTTCAACAACATGCTAGTATCTTGGATACATGCTGCAGCAATATTAAACTTCAGATTAAACATTTCAACTTTAGAATACTCAAAAAATCTTGACTTACTACTCAAGTGGGCAAAAAAGAAAGGCAACAATATTACATACGATAAAAATCCTTATAACATCATTTCAGATGCAGACATCATTACTACAGACTCTTGGGTTTCAATGGGCTTTGAAAATAAAATCAAAACTGAATTCTTTGAATACCAAGTTAATGCTAATCTTCTCAAAAAAGCTAAACCCAACTATATGTTTTTGCATTGTTTACCTGCACACAGAGAAGAAGAAGTAACATCTGAAATAATAGACGGACCAAATTCATATATATTTGACGAGGCAGAAAACAGATTACATATTCAAAAAGCAATTATGTTATGGTGCTTAAACCTGTTATAACATAAGCCTATGTTGTTACATACTTTAAGTTAAGTTCATACAATTAAAACAGAAGTTTTTAAAATAATAAAATAAATCTCTTGCAGTATGACAACTTCTTCAGAAGTAACAGATTAACACTATACCTAAAGTCAAATAATATCGCAAATAGGTCACAAATCTTACATGATAAACTATTTTCCGCTTCCTTATAAAAACATATGGGATTCATTATTATATAAGAAGATTTTGATTCATGAATAAAATCAATTACAGAACTATACCCTCATAAATATCTAACTTTATAAACTATAAGACAATAAATATTCAACCAATACAGCTTTACACATTAAAAACTAATATGAAATTTTCTATAGTATTTAACATAACAATTTATATATAACAAATGAGTAGTCCTTGCAGAAAAAATTGATATAAGTATAAAATTTCCATTCTAAGTAAAAAAAGGAATATTATTAGATGTCATCTGTAGAAAAATCTTACATACACAATTTGCGGCTAGTAAATTTTCGTAACTACTTAAACCTTGAGTTAGATACCTCTAGTAAGTCAGTCGTATTACTTGGAAAAAATGGTGTAGGAAAAACAAATATATTAGAAGCAATTTCTCTACTATCAAAAGGTACTGGTATCAGGGGAGTTAACACAGAAAGTATGCAAAACAGTGCATCTCACTCTCCATGGAGCATTTCGTACCAAATTCATACACAAAATGGTATCTATCCAATTGCAATTTCACGAAATAATAATAAACGCACTATTCTAATCAGTAATAAGAACCAAAGCTACATCACATTGCATAAAATTACAAGTGTCATATGGTTGATACCACAATTAGATCATATTTTTTTAAAATCACAAAGTGAAAGATTAAGATTTTTCGACAGAATAGCACATATCTTCGATACAAAATACGCTACATACATTATAAAATACAACAAAGCAAAACAAGAACGCAGCAAGTTGTTGCATAACAACTCCATAGATAATTTTTGGTTATCCAGTTTAGAAAGTATCATTGCAGATAATGGAATGAATATTGCACGCATAAGATTCAATGTTTTACGAATATTACAAAATATCTTATCCCAAAACAGTAGATCCCATGCTTTTTTTAAAGCAATTATAAAAATCCAAAGCCAAGTATCTGATTTATTGGATCAAGAAAATTCTGTTGAACTATACAAAGAACATTTAAAAAAAAATAGAACTAAAGATTCATTAAGTAATTTAGTAAATTTCGGAGTCCATAATGATAATTTTCAAATATTTCATTTAGAAAAAAACTTAATAGCCAATCATTGTTCAACCGGAGAACAAAAAATTCTATTATTATCATTAATTTTATCTTCTGTCTTAGCAAAACAAAATATTGAAGAATATCCAATATTATTACTAGATGACGTAATGTCCCATTTAGACGCACATCATCAAGAAAAATTACTAGAAACTATAAGAGACATAAAATGCCAGGTATGGTTGACAGATATCGATCTCACACAACAAAATTTTATAAAATATAGAGAACATTTTAAGTTTTTTCATGTAGCAAACAATACAATAACCCACAACAATATTTAATATACCATAAAATATATTTGCACTTTCAAGCAATAACAATTTCTATTAAATATAAATCTAAATAATTTTTTTAGAAGATGATACTTATACATAAAATATTCTACAAATAATATCAATTAAACACAGTAGAAATATATTTCACGCCTTATACACATAATTACTGTATCCACATAAGATTTCCTATAACAAAATAATCAAAAACCTCCATAGTCTTCTTGTGCATTTTAATAAATGTCACACACATCATTAACTTATATTCTAAATAATAAAATTAATAATAGCTTACAACTGCTTGTAGTCTTGATTTATAGAATTGTATAAAACTGATTTATCAGTATCTCTGTATATGCAAAACTAATTGCTAGCTTATTTATAGTACACCACAACATATGTTCAAACATGAATTACAAATTCATTTAGAACATCATTTAAAGTCTCAGATTTCTGAGGATATTTGTATATTTATAAAAGTAAAATATTTTTACATTATAAACTTGATCTATTACAAATTTTCTAAACAGTTTCTCAACATAAACACTCGACAGCTACAACACTACTTCGTAACATGAATCAAGCCTTAGCATACCCCCAACAGAATATTTTGTATAAAAAGCACACTATTTCCGCATTATAAAGTATCAAAATAACGCTTAATTTGTTTTAAATCTTCCCAAGCAATACGTTTCTGCATTGGTTGACGTAATAAGTATGATGGATGAAATATAATAGCTGTAGTAATACTATGCTGAAAAAATTGATTACTATATGAATGAAATCTCCCTCTAAGTTTAGATATAGGATTTTTAGAATCAAGCATAGAATAACATGCAGTACTTCCAACCAATACTAATATTTTAGGCATAATCAAAGCTATATGTTTTTCTACAAAAGGCTTACATACCGCTATTTCAAAATCTGTTGGTCTTCTATTACCAGGGGGACGCCAAAAAACAGCATTGCTAATATACACAGTAGTTCTGTCAAAGCCTATTGCCTGTAACATTTTATCAAGTAGCACACCACTAGCACCACAAAATGGGATACCTTTTAAATCTTCATTCGCTCCCGGAGCTTCTCCTATTAACATTACTTTTGCTTTAGGATTTCCATCAGCAAATACAGTATTTGTTGCTAAATTTTTTATATCACATCCATCAAAAGATTCTATAGCACTTTTCAACTGCTCTATGGTATTGCATTGTTCAGCAAGATTTTGAGCTTTTAATAAATAGTACCCTTCTGTATTTTCTTTAATACTTGCCTTTTTCTCTTCCATACCATATCCTGTACTATTACTACTTTGTAAAGATAGATTTTTATTTGCAAAAGTATTACACTCTACATCTTCTAACGTACAATCAACACCACTTTCATGATAAAACTTTAATACTTCCAACAAGTCTAAGTTATTCACTATCAACACCAACAATTATAATAGGTCAGTTTGTTCTTTTTTTCTCACTTTTTCTATTGCAAAATCACGCTTAAATTTAGATAGGTACTTTAAAAACACAATCCCATTTAAATGATCAATTTCATGTTCTAAACACCTAGCAAGCCATCCTTGGGCTCTAATTATACACTCATTACCATTATAATCTAGATATTGAACAGTAACATACTGAGAACGCACTACATAATCAAAATAACCAGGAACAGACAAGCATCCTTCTCTTAAATTAATTTTCTCTTCAGATAAATCAACAATCTTAGGATTAATTATACAGTAAGGTCCTCCATATAGTTCATATCCTTCTATTTTATTTTTAATATCCTCAGAATTGCCAAGTTCTTCCGGAACATTCACAACAAGAATACGTTTATGAATACCAACTTGAACAGCAGCTAACCCTAGCCCCTGATTAGCGTGCATTGTTTCAAACATATCATCAACTAACTTTTTTATAGATTGATCTACTTCTTTAACTTCTTCAGAATATAATGACAATTTTTTATCAGGAACAGTAACAATTGGTAAAACTGACATTGATTTCCTTATAACTGTTTGTTATTAGAACTAACCTATTATATTACACGAAACAAATATTAATTCAAGATTTACAACGTCGCTGTATACCTCATCAGTACCCATTTATAGTACTATATATGATATTTTTACTATACTTGTATCTGATTCTCATTATAAATATTATTTTGTGAATAAATGTAATACCATCTATTCTACAAAGCTATTGGATAAAGTGGACTATGGAGTACCTAACAATAAAACCTGTTGATTATCATATCAAAATATTAACCTAAAAATCTTCATTTTTGTCCTTAAAGATACATATTACTTCTATTAATATTCCAACTTACTAAATACTGCACCTTATAAATTGAGTATGCTTACAAAAACCTTAAGCATTTTTCATATGTTCCTATATCACAGCTTTTTTATTAATAAGGGTATTTCCAATAATACACCTGTATAATAGTTTGGGACCTTAAGGGAAGATATTATATAAATACTTCTTCATTAGGTATTTATGTTACTACTTTACAAACTACCTCTAAGTTTTACTACACACCTACTCTATTATTATACATTACTAAAAAATCTAGGATTCTGAATCTGAAAAAGTAGAACATCAATTTATGAAATAATCATTATCATTTATCCTAAGTTTATTCACTTACACATATGTACACTTCTATATTATTTACTGTAAGTATTGTAAATTTTTGACGTTTATAATGCTTATTAACATATATTGTTATACCGTGTGCAAAGAATTTTAGACAAACACTTGCTATATGTATTATTTTTTAATATCTACATAGTTTTATCTTAGATTATATAAAAACAGCTGTGTACATCCACCTACATAATCTACATCTGTCAAACTGATTTACCTATCCACATTTCCCATATCTATAACAACAATTTCCTACAAGAAGAGTGATAATTGTAAAACTAATACCCATTTTATAATATTAAAAATAGGTTGTCTTTAGAATTATAGATTATATTATATTCATATAAAGCCAACACTAGGACATTAGATTCACAATGCTGTTTTATATATTATCAACACTTTTTACAGCACTACATGCTATAATATTTCTACCATTATACTTGATACTTCCGATCTCATTAAAAATAAAATGTTCAGTTTATGGCATAAAAGTAATATTATTTTTATGTAAAACCATAGACAAAATAGGCTATGAAATACGTGGGTACGAAAACCTACCCAACAATTCTCCATATATTATTGCATCGGAACACCAATCTCCTTTGGAGACGTTAATACTGTTTACTATATTTAAAGATCCAGCATACATTCTAAAAAAAGAGTTAAGGTATCTACCAATTTTTGGCATATACTTCATGCTACTAAAAATGATATTCATTAACCGTCACCAAAAAATTCAAGCTTTAAAACATATATTAAAAACAACAAGCCTATATGTAAAGGAAGGAAGAACAGTTATAATTTTTCCTCAAGGCTCAAGAGCAATACCAGGAACAAAAGTAACTATAAAATCAGGTGTTGCAGCCATATATAGTCAGTTATCAATTCCTATAGTACCAATAGCAGTCAATACTGGTCTATTCTGGCCAGCTAGTATTTGCTCCTTAAGAAAAAGACCTGGCAAAGCTATCTTACAAGTTTTACCTCCTATCTATCCTGGATTAACCAAACAAGAATTTACAAATGAACTTGAAAGAAGAATTTCAACAGCAAGCAATTTACTAATTAAGGAGGCTTTACAATAACCTGCCCATCCCTATCATTCACAATACTTCTTTAATTATGTGTGGTTGTTCGTACTAATTCAACCATAATTACAAATGAAAAAAATAACGTTTTAAACTATACTTTTCCTTGCTACCTTGTTGTTAAATATCACAAACATATAAAACTCTTGCATTGATTGAAATTTACTTATAGAGTTTATATAGAAAACGATAAGATAGGTTATTTAGGTATGGCAAATCACCCAAGTGCTAAAAAAATGATTAAGGTAATAAAGAAGCGCACTATGGTTAATCGTATGCGAAAAAGTAAAGCACATAATTACGTAAAAAAATTTATGGCTGCTTTAGCTGCAGAAAACAAGGAGTTAATGGTTGAAACATTTAAAAAAGCTGAATCAAACTTACATAAGTGTGTCAATAAAAGAATTATACACAGAAATACTGCAGCAAGAAAAATTAGTCGTATGGCTCTAAAGTTAAAAACATTTGACTTACAACAACAAGCAAGAGCTGTGTAAACTATATTCAGTTTTTGCAAAAGCTGATG
The DNA here is from genome assembly GCF_000632845.1 of Ehrlichia japonica. Lineage (NCBI taxonomy): Bacteria > Pseudomonadati > Pseudomonadota > Alphaproteobacteria > Rickettsiales > Anaplasmataceae > Ehrlichia > Ehrlichia japonica. The sequence continues at coordinate 1,114,220 of NZ_CP007474.1, forward strand.
CTTTTCTTATTTATGGTATGCTAGATTTTTATAGCATTTTCATTTCCTTATAATCCATAGGCTGGCTTTCTAAGAGTGTACAGAGCCTATCAAAAATACAGGCTTTAGATTTTGTTAAGTTTGTTAATTAATAAAACTTTACTTCGTATCAAATATCATTAAAGCAACCAACAATTAGTGTTTGTCATAGATTTAGTTGCCTCAGATGAACATAAAAAGGATTACTATTAAAACCCTTACATAGGTGATTATTACTCCGAATAGTTTAAATAACATATAATTCTAGTTGTAAACACAATAACCCTAACTGATAAATATTACTTTTAATTTATAAACAACAGAACCAAATTAATACTTAGCAGAAGCATTTTCTGACTGAAAATAAGATATCATTCCATCAATACCTTGTTTACTTATCATATTTTTAATCATAGAACGCTGAACTATAGCAAAACTAATTGCATTATTAATTTTTATATCAGACAATAGAAATCTACCATCAACATCACTTAACTTAAATTCAACTATTACAAAATTATTAACATCTCTTTCATGTGATAACCTAGTATTAATCAAGTAATGATCTTTTTTTGGATTCTTAATAGATAGAACACTCATATTATAAACAGAATACTTACATAATTGCTCACTGTACATTCGTCTAATATATTGACTATATTCATTAACAAACTTTTCCTGTTCATCAGTAGACATAGTGTTCCAATATGATCCTACAACAAATTTTGAAATATCTTTTATATTAAGCACTCTATCAACTATGGATTGAATACTAGAATACATTTCAGCTTTATCTTGAATCTCTTGGATACTAACTTCAATTTGATTTTTTAATGCAACAATAAAATAGCATGGTCTAATATATTCTCTACATGCTTCAGTATCATCATAACCAAAAGCACTATTAAACATAAAAAACAAGCTAATAAAAAATAACCTACAGACAAAATTATTAATCATTTCAATCTACTTAATTTATACCTATATATAATTAAGGCTGCTTATCTTACCATTAACTACAATACATCAACACACACACTATCACTTCTAATCAACCGTCTATATAGAATATAACACAAATTAATAAATATACATTTAATGTTATGTGATATTGTCATACTCAATATTATATAATGGACAATACAATCAAAAAATTATTATTTAATATTTAAAAATCAAAACTAAAGAAGAGTTGAACTTACCTACTTTTACGGTAAAGAATTAGGAATCATCCAACTAAGTCATTGTCAGAGAATAAATCCTTAATCATACCCTATAGCCCCACTCATTAATTATGAGCTGCTTCAATCATAACACTATCATCAGCACAATTATCATATTCGGCTTCAATAGTAACATGAATAATACAAAAATCTTTGCTCAGCAACTTTTTTATAGACACTAAAACTTGACTATATTTTAAATTATTAGTTACAGCTGCTTTATCGAGTTTAACATGCATTGTCATAATTGGATGATCTGTAGTCAACGACCAAATATGAATATGATGAACATCTAAAACTTCAGTAATGCTTTCACAAATAGCTTGTTTAATTTTATCTGGATTCACAGTATCCGGAGTACCTTCAAGTAAAATATGACCAGAATTTTTAATAATCCTACATGCACCACCAAGTATTATAATACTGACAAACACTGATAAAAGAGGATCCATTATCTGCCATGAAGTAAACATAATTACAATAGAAGCAACAATTGCTGCAACAGACCCTAATAAATCACCAACAACATGTAAAACTGCACTTTTCAGATTCAGATTGTTCTCATTTTTTCTATACAATAGAAAAAATGACACAATATTTGCTATTAATCCTAATACTGCAACAGACATCATAATTTCCCAGCAAACTTGCTCTGGAGAAAAAAAGCGTTTTATTGATTCTAAAATGATCAAAATAGCTATACCAAATAAAGTCAGTCCATTAATAAAAGCAGCAACAACTTGAAAACGATGATAACCATAGGAAAGACATGAATCTGACTTTCTCATAGCAACTTTATAAGCCAACCAACTCAACAACAAAGCAATAAAATCAGTAAACATATGTCCAGCATCTGAAAGCAATGCTAAAGAATTTGATATTACCCCTCCAACTACTTCTATAATCATCGTAATAATTATAACAAGAATAGCATATATTAGCTTATTTTCATGCTTGGAAGGCTTATTTTTATGAATAAGTGACATTTTATCACCAAATTTACGTCAGATTTAGTGGGCAATACTGGATTCGAACCAGTCACCTCTTGCACGTCAAGCAAGTGCTCTAACCAAATGAGCTAATTACCCACCAATTAACATAATAAGGAATATCCTGTAAAAGTCAACCATACATGATTGATAGAAGCCAGCTGAGCAATAGGAATCAAGTAATATTAGACTTCTTGTTGTATGAACTATTTCTCAAACTGTTAAATATTAATGAGAAATATCTTATAAAAGTTAATCACACTCAACAGCAAGCCTAATTACAAACGATACAAATATCACACTGATAGGTATTAACCCAGCAACAATTAATCCAAGTAACATTTAAATCTGCCTTGTATAAACCATTTTTCAGACTGTTAAATATTAATGAGAAATACCTTATAAGTTTAATCATACTCAACAGCAAGCTTAATTGCAAACGATACAAATATCACACTAATAGGTATTAACCCAGCAACAATTAATCCAAGTAACATTAAATTTGCCTCGTATAAACCATTTCTTAAGCCGTCAAATACAAGGCTAAAATATACTAATACCGGAATCATAATAGGCAATGTCAAAATTTGCGCTATTATCACACCAACACTTTTTCCCAATACTAAAGTATCACCTACGGCTGATATAAAGCTAATTACTAGTAAGCTAATTCCTAAAGATAAACCTAAACCTAAAGTAGCATATATGTCACTCTCTAAAATTACAAAATCTATGAACATGGAAATAATACTTACTGGTATTCCTATACAAATCCAATGCGACAAAATTTTAAAAAATATCACTAGTTCTATCATACTATCCTGTATTAATACTTGTTCTAAAGATCCATTAGCATAATCACTGTCAAACAAATTACACATAGACATATGCATAGTAGAAATACTACAAATCCATAAAATAGTTGGTAGAGCTTTTTCTATTCCAGTATTCTTCATAGTAAATAATGCTGTACTAACTATTAATATAAAAAGAATAATTGCATTTAAAAGATTACCTTTCCTACTTATTAATAACCTTAACTCATGCATTAACATGCTACTATTGCGCATATTCAGCTCACAACTGATAAAAACATTATTATTATATCACATATCATACATGAATTTTTAATCAACTATATTTAAATTATTGCTAGTTGTATCACAAATAAGGAATACAAATGTTGAAAAAAAACTATAATACTAAATTCCCTGAAGATGAAGATGACAGCAATTACATGAATCACAAACAATTAGAATACTTCCGGCAAAAACTGCTTAAATGGCGTGAGATATTACAAAAAGAGTCTGAAGAATTAGCTGCAGAATTATTACGACCACAAGCTGATGCAGATTTAACAGATATGGCAACAAGAGAGCATAATATCGTACTACTCTTAAATACTAGGAAAAGAAATGATGCACTGATAATAGAGATAAATAAAGCTATCCAACGAATAGATGATGGATTATATGGTTATTGTGAAGAAACAGGAGAAAAGATTGGCCTTGCAAGACTTGAAGCAAATCCTATCACATTATACTCTATAGAAGAACAAGAAAGGCGAGAAAAACAACAAAAACTTTATAGTAATGACCAAGAAAATGATTACAGCAATAATTTCTTAAATGATAATTAAATGTAAATTTAACCTACAACTTACAAAGTAATGACATTAAAATTCTGGATGTAGATTATTTATATGCATTATAAAAGTTAGACAGCAACCTAGTTTACATATGGATATAAGATTAAAAATTCTTATAAATCTGTAAATATTTAGGAACTATATCTTCAACAGATGAAAATTCGATTCCCATATTTTTTAAGCTATCTACAGGATATATATCATGAGATTCAGTCATATCTCTAATAAATTTAATCTGATCTCTTGTTAGCATTGGATCTGTAGTTCCAGTAATAAGCTTTAAAAAAATAGAAACAATTCTCAATTCACAAAAAAAAGCTAATCCATTTGCTATACTAAAAGGAATATTAATAAGTTTACTTTTTCTATTTGTAACGCTTAGAATAAAACTCAATAACTCTTTAAATGAATAAGTATAAGGCCCACAAACATTATATAATTTACTTGTAACTGAATTTTCAATAACATTAAATACAAACCTAGCAAGATCATCAACATAAATAGGTTGGAAAACGGCACGCCCACCCCCTATAACCGGCAAAAATGGACAAATCATTGATAACTGTGCAAATTTATTAAAAAACTTATCTTCTGGACCAAAAACTAAATTGGGCCTTATAATCACTGCGTCAGGAAAAGCTGACTTCACGAGACTTTCCCCCATTAATTTACTTTTTGCATAATCAGATTTTTGTATTTCAGTAATTCCCATCACTGAAAAATGTATCATTAACTTTACATTACAACTTTTTGCAGCTTTAGCTATATTTTCTGCCGCTCTAGCATGTATATCGTAAAAAGTAGATTTCTTTACATTATATAAAGTACCAAGTAAATTTATAACAATATTACAACCACGTATATGTTCTACTATCTCTTCACTGTTAACAACATTGCCTCCTATAACTTCTATTTGTCCCAAATTTCCACATAATTTTAACTGCTTTGCCTTTTCTGGATATCTAGTAAAAATTTTAATCACATATCCATCATCAGCAAAGTATTTTACCAAGTATCTACCTATAAAACCACTCCCTCCAAACATAATGACACGCTTTATAGACATGTTAATACCTCAACCTTATACGTAACAATAATTATATTACAGAGATAACTTAATAGTCTTTTTATATAAAAGCCTTAAAAAAACAACTTGCATTCAAATCAACATTTTTATACAAGCAAAATTATAAACTCCTATGCAGTTTTTCATAACTGCACTGTTATATAATATCAAAAATCACAAAAAATAAAATTGGTATTATCCATAAGTAGATAACTATCTACATCTAATAAAAAGACCATTTCTTAAAAAGCAAGAAATCCATAGACATCACTCAACGTATAACGTACTACCTCAAATCTTTCATAATCTTTTATTTATAATTGCTTCCTTAAGAATATTCGAAATCTATAAAAATTTCTCACCTACACAAACAATTCTGTTAAAAATGAAAACTATTCGTCAATAATTTATAACAGAAGCCTCATAACCAAACATGTACAATAACTGAGTTAAATGATCATCTAATTCTGTCTTGCTCATATTAAGAATCTCTTCTGCTTGCTTAGTAGCAATAGAAATAAGGGATTGATCTTTATAAATATCTGCAAATTTAAAATTTGATAATCCTGACTGTTTTACTCCTAAAACATCTCCACTACCACGTAACAATAAATCTTGTTCAGCTATGTAAAATCCATCCTGAAATTTACGTAATATACACAGCTTTTTATAGGCAATCTTACTCAGTATATTTCCATGCAATAAAATACAGAATGAAGATTTATCACTACGGCCAACCCTACCACGTAGTTGATGAAGCTGTGATAGACCGAATTGTTCGGCATTCTCTATAATAATTATAGTAGCATCAGGCACATCAACTCCTACTTCTATTACAGTAGTTGCAACCAACAACTTAATATTCCCATTATAAAAAGAGACCATAACTTCATCTTTTTCAACTTTAGATAAACGACTATGTACCAAACCTACTTCCTTGCCAAACACTTCTTTTAAAGTAGCAAAACGTTTTTCAGCTGCTGCAATATCTACTAATTCTGAATCTTCAATATAAGGGCAAATCCAATATGCCTTATTACCTTCTTGTAAAGCCAGTTGCAATTTTGATATAACTTCAGATAATCTTTCAATGTTTACAACACTAGTTTGTATAGGCAATCGATTATGAGGCTTATCTTTAAGCCTTAAACAATCTATATCTCCATACACTACTTGTTCTAATGTTCTGGGAATAGGCGTAGCTGTCATAAAAAGAATATCAGCCATATTACCCCCCTTACGAACTAGCCTCATTCTTTGTAAGACTCCAAATCTCTGCTGTTCATCAATGATAATTAAGTTAAGATCGTTAAAATCAACACTATCTTGAAACAAAGCATGAGTTCCAACAACTATTTCACATTCACCAAATTGCAATTTTTTTCTAATATTCTGTTTCCTTTTTACCTTGCTTGTTAATAACTCAATATTCACTGGAATATCAGACAGTATTTCCTGCATCCAACGATAATGTTGCTCTGCTAATATCTCAGTAGGAACCATAAAAGCCACCTGACCTCCATTTTCTATAACATTTAAAATAGCAAATAAAGCTACTACTGTTTTTCCACTACCCACATCTCCTATCAATAGTTTTACCATCCTATTTTCTGATGCTTGGCTCTTTGTAATCTCAGATATTACTTCTTCCTGCCCTGTTGTTAACTTAAAAGGTAGTTTATTTAAAATATCATTGTGGTATATCTGCTTACTTACAATAGAGATACCTTTCTGATAATCAAATTTCCTTACCATTTTTATAGAGATTTGATGACTCAATAATTCATCATATGCTAATCTTACCCTATGTAAAGACACAGTTTCAAGTGTATCTGGATGATGTATTTTTATTAAACTTTCCTTCCAGCTATCCCACTTATTCTTTCTTAACAATTTTTCATCTATCCACTCTGGAAAATCAGGCAACAACTTTACACTTAGCTTTACTAACTTTGAAATTCTTTTAGAAGTTAATCCTCTAATTAGTGGATAAACAGGTTCTATAATACTAATGTCCTGAAATTTTTTAATATCTGTTATAATATAATCTGGATGCGTAATCTGCAAACATCCAAAAAACCTTACCAAGGTACCACTTATTACACATGCTGACCCTACTTTTAACACATTTCTCAAATACTTTAATGAGTAATTAAAAAAAATTAATGATATTTCACCAATACATGTATTAAGTATAATTTTATACTGGGATTTTCTTCTACCACCAATAAAACCATGGTATTTAACAGTACCAATAAAAGTTACAATTTTACCCACAGCATCTTCAGATAACCCAGTTCTTCTGTCAACATAACTTTGTGGTATATGAAATAACAAATCTATAATTTTATCACCACCACATAACTTTTTTAATAAATTACCTACTATATTATTAACACCCGGTAACATATATATACTAGAAAATATGCTTAAGTTGCACATTTAACTATAATCCTACATTAAATTAATACATCAAGTTATTATAAATATTAAATTTTGAATATACAAAAATATATGATAGAAATTGAATGTTTACCTAATTTTATCTTATGAAAATTTTACTAGTAATATCAGGAAGTATAGCAGCATACAAATCTTTAGATCTGATAAGAAAATTACAGGAAAATAATCACACAGTTACTGGCATAATAAGTAAATCTGGAGAAAGGTTTATTACCCCACTATCAATAGCATCATTATCTGGAAATCCTGTATACACCGATGCAGATTTTTTTAACGTTCATAATAGTATGCATCATATATCATTAACAAGAAATTCAGATATTTTACTAGTAGCACCTGCAACACTAGATATAATAGCAAAAACAGCACACGGTATTGCTGACGAGCTAGCTACAACTGTTTTAATTGCTTCAAATATTCCCATTATCATGGTTCCAGCTATGAACCCTGTAATGTGGAGTTCAAAAGCAAATCAACGTAATATTAACTGTTTGAAAAGCGATAATATAATAATTATTGAACCTAAAGAAGGATTAGCAATTTGCAATGAACACGGATTAGGTAAAATGGCTGAAATCCAAGAAATAGTCTCATTTATAGAAAATCTTCAAAAAACTCAACATACAGACAAAAAATAAAATTACTAAACGTAACAATTATGCAAGAACACATTGTATCAATTTTTATATCTATTAAAAATACTTTATACAACTTCCTATAAGTTTGAAATAAGCTTACAAAGAACAAACATAATAGTTATGCATATTCACACTACATTACGAATTTAAATATTCATACATATGCAAATTAATGATGCAAAATACATATCATTTTCCTATACAAAATTTACTGAATACATTATCTAATATGTCCTCATCACTAATAACACCCACTACTTTTCCTAACTCCCTTACAGACAATCTTAAGTCCTCTGAAATTATCTCAATAGGTAACTTTAAATCTATAGTTTTTATAATATTTAAAGTATTTTGAATATGCGTTCTTTGCCTTTCAGAGGTAATAAAAGGGTTAGCACTACAAGAGTGAAAATCTTTTTCTACTTTATGTTTGATTGAGTTCAATAAATTTTCAATTCCAGTGTTGCAATATATAGAGATTGGAACAAAACTAAAATTAAAAACAGATATTAATTTCTGATCTGTAACATCATCAGCTTTACTTAAAATGCATATAGATTTATCGTCTATTAAATTCATAATCTCACTATTAAAAACATCTCGTTTCTCGTAAGGAAGCATCACTATTTTAAAATCAGCATCTTCAGCCCTTAACTTTGTACGTCTTATTCCTTCTTGCTCCACTGGATCACTACTATCTCTAATGCCTGCAGTATCGACAATAATAATTGGATATCCAGCTACATCTATATGTGCCTCTAAAGTATCCCTAGTAGTACCAGCATATTCAGAAACAATAGCAATATCTCTTTTCGCTAAATGATTAAATAAAGTAGATTTTCCAGAATTAGGTTCTCCAACAATTGCAACATAGATACCTTGGCGTAATCTTTCACCCTTTCGATCATCATTAAGATGATCTTCTAAAGACTCCTGCAAATTATTTAATGAATCACCAATATTAGCCATAGCAGAGCTACTAACTTCCTCTGGAAAATCAATATAAGCTTCTATATTAGATAACATATCAATCAACTGTTGCCGCCAATTTTGGTACAATTTTTCTAAAGCCCCAGACATTTGCCTTATAGCTTGTTTAGCCTGCATCTCTGTTTCAGAATTTATAAGATCTACTATTGCTTCAGCTTTAGTCAAATCAACTTTATTATTTAAAAAAGCACGCAAAGAAAACTCGCCTGGCCCAGCAGGAATAAAAATTTTTCCAAGCTCAGCTAATATCATTTTAATAACAGCAAGACTACCATGAGTATGAAATTCAATAACATCTTCTCCAGTAAAGCTATTCGGAGCAACAAAATATACTACTATTATTTCATCTATTACTTCCCCATTCTTATTGTATAAAGGAGTAAATGTTGCAGTTCTTGGTTTAATATTATTACTAATTCCAAAATGTACAAATGCTTTCGCAGCATCTTTACCAGAGATCCTAATCACAGCTACTCCAGACTTCCCCCATGGAGTACATAACGCAAAAATTGTAGTCATTATTATCAAATAGCAGAAATTATCCTAAGATTTTAGCATTATTAAAATAAAATTCACTATATTATAAACAGAAAATTATACTCCCATTAAAAAGCATAAATTTTCTAACATATGAAAAGTTATTATGTTACTGAATAACTGCATGGGCATTAACTTTTTTTTCAAAGTATACCAATTAACTTTTGTATTTACAGAAAAACATAATATAAAAAATCTTCTCAGATTTGTATTAAAACTGTACAGATAACTAACTTATTATCATTTATAACATATACAATTTATAGTTCATATGCTCACACTTTCTCATATTCAAAAACATAAACTCAAGCCCTTTAGGCATATATACTTAAGGGCTGATTATTCATCAGCATATACTTAAATCAAAGTACTCATAGAAACTACTTATAACCTATAAATGGCTTTTTCTCGTTCTAAACATTCTAATGTAATTAGAAAAATTGTAAGGATTGTGTGTTAAGAATTATCCCTTAAAAGTTCATTGATAGACACTTTATTTCTAGTTTTATTATCAACTTTTTTAACAATAACAGCACAATACAATGATAAATTACCACTACCATAAGAACCAGGTACTACTACAGAATATGGAGGAACTCTTCCATAAAATACTTCACCAGACGCTCTATCGATAATTCTAGTAGAAGCTCCAATATAAACGCCCATAGCAATTACTGCACCTTCACCTATTATTACACCTTCAACAATTTCACTACGAGCACCAATAAAACAATTATCTTCTACAACAACAGGTCTAGAATTTAATGGCTCTAATACACCACCTACTCCTGCACCTCCAGAAATATGACAATGTTTACCAATCTGAGCACAACTTCCAATAGATGCCCAAGTATCAATCATAGTACCTTCATCTATATACGCACCTACATTCACAAAACTAGGCATCAGTACTACATTAGGCGCAATATAAGCAGATTTACGAACCATTGAGCCAGGGACAGCTCTAATCTTTGCTTGTTTAAAATCATCAGCACCCCATTTACCAAATTTCAACTGTACCTTATCAAACCAACACAAACTACCAAGAATTGAATTTGCACTACTAATTTCTGCAAAGCTCATATCATATAAACGGAAACACAGTAATATAGCTTTTTTTACCCACTCATTCACTATCCACTGACCTTCTATTTTTTCACATACGCGGATTTTACCTTGATCTAAAAGATCCATAACCTCATCAACAACTTTTCTAACTGAAGCATTACCAGAAAGATCAGCTAAATTATTCCAGGCATCCTCAATCACTTCTTGAAAATCACAAACATTTACCACATTTATACCCAATTCTTACAAAAAATTTTAGTTTAACAACACAGACAATAAAACACAAATGGTTTTATCTTATTACAACTATCTCACATGTTGTAATATCTAGCCTAATTAAAATTATCAAGGGTTGTAAATCACATACATTATAGACATGTTTGTAATAATACACTATATATGTTATTATCATATAATTAGCAACTTGTGTTAATGCGAATAGAATGCAAAAATTGTAATGCAGTTTATAGAGTAGACAGTAAAAAATTCCCTACTAGTGGAAAAAAAGTTAGATGCACAAGCTGTAATAATACGTGGACACATATCTATACACGGGATAAAATTGTAGATCACTCTGAAAAGAAATACACAAATAAAAAATTCACAGCCAATCCCAACTTACAGGATAGTAATAACACTTCACATAATAATTCTACTAAGAGCAATTTTCTTTTTAAGAAAACACTATCAATAATTGTAATGGCATTATTGATATTTTCCATATCTGTTATGCTTCAAAACAATATGCCATACAAAATCAGGAAATTTTATCGTATAATAGAAATGTATGATACAACAAACATACAGTTAGCACATTCTGAGGTTAAAATCTTAAAAAATGATAAAAATAACATTGCAATAAAAGTTGAAGGAGTTATCAAGAATCAATCTAATCACGAAAGATTCATACCTGGTATACATTTTGTATTTTATAACAAACAGAAAAAAGCCCTTTCTGCAGAAAAATTAAATCAACACAAAACTGATATTATTCCTAGTAAAAAAGACTATAAATTTGAACACATAATACATTACGTACCAAAAGATACTGACAGTATACAAATAAAAATAGGAAATTTATTTGAGATTGCCTTTTTATGATACCAGAGTTTACTGTCAGTGAAGTCACAAGAATTTTTCAAAATTTCGTACATGAAACATTTACTCACATAAAAGTTAGAGGAGAAATTAGTAATTTATCACGTCCAAATTCTGGACACACATATTTTACACTAAAGGACTCTGCTGCTGTACTTAATGCAGTATGCTGGAATAATACTAAAATTGAATTTGATCTAAAAAATGGGTTAGAAGTCATATGCTCTGGATTTCTAACAACCTATCAATCAAAATATCAACTGATAACAGAAACAATGTTATTAGCTGGAATAGGTAACTTAAAAATAATGCTTGAACAAAGAAAAGCAAAATTAGAAAAAGAAGGACTTTTCGATCAATTAAACAAAAAACCTTTACCCTTATTACCTAAAATTATAGGTGTGATTACATCTACCACTGGAGCAGTGATTAACGATATACTCAATAGAGTAAAAAGTCGTTTTCCAAGCCATATAGTCATATCTCCAGTATCTGTACAAGGGAATGAATCTATTAATCAAATTATAAGTGCAATATCAAAACTAAATAATTCTGATATAAACAAACCAGATGTAATAATCATTGCTAGAGGAGGAGGTAGTATAGAAGATCTGTGGATTTTCAATGACGAATCAATAGTAAGAGCAGTAACCAAATCTAGCATTCCTATAGTTTCTGCAATCGGACATGAAACTGACTTTACTTTAATTGATTACGCAGCAGATATACGTGCCCCTACACCTACAGCTGCAGTAGAAATTGTTCTACCAACAAAAACTCAATTAATAGACCTCATAGACAGTAAATTCAACAAAATAAAAGCAACTTTACACTATAAGATAAATACAAAAAAAGAACAATTGTTTTACCTACACAACAACTTAATAAAAACTAAACACCAAATTAAAGTATTAAAACTCCAGCTATTTGAATATACAAACAAAATAGAAGTATTACTAAAAATATTGTTATTAAATAAGAAAAAATCCTTAAGTGATTTATATCATAAAATCAACAAATTTAATAAACAAAAAACATTAGAAGCAGGATATGCTGTATTATATGATAAGAATCTTAATCATATTAATAGTATAAAAAAACTACAACCAAATGATATTATATTAATTGAGCTAGAAGATGGAACAATAGAAGCTATAATAAAATAGGAAATTATATTTTTACTATTTTTTTAATATATCAATATTAACCAGCAAGTTAATTAACAATTGAAAATTATGCATCGTCAATTATAGTGTCTTTAAATAACGTTACAAGAAGCAATTAGTTTAACTCATCCCAGATATTTAACATTCAAAATCATATGACAAAACTACTGTTAAAATAATATCTGGATTTACATCTATTGCACATTATGTCTTTTATAATAAAAAATTCCCTAAGAAAAATTAAACCTAATATAAAACACCGACATTATTCACAATAAAAAGACTACAGATTTAAATACACATATAGGTAAATATTGCAAGATAAAATAAGCATACTTATAAGAACTACTATGCTTTTAAAAAGATATATTTCAATCAGTGTCCAATCAATCTTCACACACATTTTTAAAGATACCACCTTTAGAACTTATATTATCTTTAAAATTATGCAATACTTAAAAAATGCAATAAAGCTCCTCCCCCTGTAGAAATATAAGTAAAGTCTTCATTTGAAAGACCAGATAATTTTATTGCACATATACTATCTCCACCTCCAACAATACTTTTAAGCTTTCCTACTTTAGTCAACCTTGACAATAAGTTCGCAACACTAAACGTCCCTTTAGAAAAAGATTCCTTTTCAAACATCCCGCATGGACCATTCCATAGAACTGTCCTACATTTATTTACCGTAGCAGCAATTATATTAATAGTTTGGGGACCTATATCCAATATTACATCATCAGATTCTAAGGTATCATTGTCTTTTATCATACTTTTTTCATAAACAGAATTTTTAGCTACCACGTAATCAACGGGAATAATAATTTTACATTCATACCTCTTAGCAAGATCCATAATTTCTGTTACAAGATCTTTTTCCAATTTTTCATACAATGATTTTCCTATTTTTAAACCTTGTGATAATAAAAAATTATTTGCAATTGCTCCTCCTACTATCAAAAAATCTATCTTTCTTATTAAATTTTTTAACATATGAATTTTTGTTGATATTTTTGAACCACCAACTATTACTGCTACTGGTTTTTCACTATTTGAAACAACACAATTCAAGTATTTCATTTCTTCCTGAAAATTAAAACCAATAAAAGAAGGTATTACTCTCGTAATTGCATCTATAGAAGAATGTTTACGATGTAAACAAGAAAAAGCATCATTAACATATATATCAGCCAACAACGCAAGTTGTTTCGCAAAATTTAAATCATTTTTTTCTTCTTCTGCATAAAACCTTAAATTTTCTAGCAACAATACAGCTCCTGATGGAGCAGATTGTATTATTCGCTCTACATAATCTCCAACTACACCATCTATAAATATTACATTTGTTGCAAATACTTTACTTAAATACTCAACCAAAAATTTCAAGGAAAATTCTTTATCGTAAGATTTGGGACGACCATAATGCGACATTATTATAATCTTCGCATTATTACTCAATAAATATTTAATAGTCGTAGTTAATCTAACAATTCTCGTATCATCCAAGACTAGCCCATTATCTACTGGTACATTTAAGTCTGCACGCAGTAACACAGTTTTACCACTACAACTAAAATCTTGTATTTTTTTCATATTACAAAAAGTAAAATCATGGGACTTTAACATATAAGTTACCTTGTTTAACAACTTAATAAATTACTAAAATAGTTAAGTATATTTATAAACTATAGAAAATTTATTAGGTGTTTTTTACTACAAAATCAAATCTATTCTTATAGCAACATAAAACTCTATCATTATATTACACATTAAAACTAACATATAAACGAATACAGTCCTAAACTATATTATAAACAGGAAAAAATATTAAACTTTTATATTTATTAACTTGTTAAAAAATATTAACATCTTTAATATTATGTCAATTATTAAAACTACACCATATATATAATAAACACTGGGAAGTGTTATAATACTCCGTCACATTTCCTGTTTTTAATAATGTCATAAAATATTTAATGAACATACAATGTTAGAAACCATTATGCTCAACACTACTAAAGACTATGTATTTCTAGACAAATTTTACAAGTATCTATATACAAACACATAACCTTGAGTAGAAAAAACCCAACTTCTATCATAAGGTTAATTATAATAACTTAACATTCTAAAACTTAAGTGTAAGAAAACATCCGAAGAAGAAATACAGCTATTTGCCAACAACCATTTCACAATACCCCATCCAAAGATTCAGCCAGATAAAGTATCTTGTAATAAATAACAGAACTTAAGTAAACATAGACTTATAAAAGATGTATACACACCATCCATCAAAAAATTAATCTAAAAATAAATGCTGTTATTATATATTATTTAACTATCAGTATCTATAATGTCGTAATTGATTCTTTCAGGTAAAGAAATGTCAGATATTCCATCTATAAATAATAAGAACGACACAAAATATACTAAAATAACATGGGAAATAGTAAAAAATCAGAAATACAAACAAACACATTTATTACAAATATCCTGTTTATATATAATAACAATATATTCTAAGCACTATAACATATCTTTACCAGAAGACAATGTCATGAGTAACATACTATTAAGAATCAATACAACAATGGAATCAGTACTGTTAAATAAACTTCTCAGCATTGAAATACTAAAAGGTATTTCTTCTTATAAATTCATTAGCAAAAAAAAGAATAATATAGCAAGACTACAGGATATATCTCAATTTTTTAGCTCTAGTTTCAATATAAAACTTCCAAAAAGCATAGAAGAAAGCTTTATTGCTGAACACAAAGAAGCAGTACAGTTGTTAAAAGGTTCTATAAGTATATAATTGTTATACTGTTACATAAATCATGTACGGTCAAACATTTGCCGTTCTGTACAACTATTATTACAAAACTTAATTTGTAAGATTATTCATATTTTTAAATATATAATAGTTCCAACAATATTGGTATATTTATAGAAACAAATACATCCCTACACACAATTAGATAGTGGTCAGTACTTATCAAAAACATTTTATTTACAAAATAAATATTTGAAAATCTGTTAAAATTGATCACAATAATGATGCTACCATTTTCCTTTAGTATTATGATGATAGACTTTATAAAAATGCATGGCACACTTAATGATTTTGTAATTATAGATTGTAGAAAAAGATCTTATAATAACATTAACTATAAAGCCATTGCTAACAGGAAAACAGGAATTGGCTGTGATCAAATTATTGTTATAACAGAATCTGAAAAAGCTGATTGTTTCATGCACATATATAATGCAGATGGCAGCAAAGTTGGAATGTGTGGAAATGCTGCAAGGTGTGTAAGCTATTTATTAAGTAACGAAACACAAAATAACAATGTAACAATTGAACTATCTGATCGTATACTATCATGTTTAAGAACATCAGAAAACAGCGTACAAGTTAACATAGGAATAGCTAGATTCCATTGGACAGATATACCTACATCTCAAGAATGTGATACTTTACACTTACCCATAGAATTAGAAATGTTAAGTGATCCTGTAGGAGTAAATGTAGGGAATCCCCATGCAATATTTTTCGTTGACTCTATAGAAGCAATTCCATTAGATAAACTAGGACCGAAATTAGAAAACCATGACTTTTTCCCTGAAAAGGCAAATATCAGTATTGCAGAAATTGTGTCTAGAGATAAAATTAAACTTAGAGTTTGGGAACGTGGGACCGGAGAGACAGCTTCATGTGGTAGCGGTGCATGCGCAGCATTAGCTGCAGCAATAAGACGTCAGTATACTGACAACACAGCAACTATATACTTACAAGGTGGTAATTTATCAATATCATACCAGAGTGATAATACTATTTTAATGGAAGGAACGGTATCATATATATTTAATGGTACCTATTGTGCTCAATAAGTCACTGTCCTACTTTCTTAGATCAATAAACTTTTATACAGTATATAGTTATGTTACAATGCTAACGATAATAAACGAGTTTTTATGAAACTAAAAGAAGCAAACATAAATGGTGTCTTAGTTCTTTGTTTCGCACCTATAATAGTACTATACCATAGAATGCAAGTACTTTGTGCAAAAGGAGTTCTTTCATTAGGTGAAAGTGACGAATCTAACTATTTGCGTGCTGTAATGATTGGCTGCTTGAGTGTAGTGTTATGCTGCGTAATATATATAATGATACTAATTCATTTTAACATTAAGTTAATGCTATTTTTATTATCAAAAATCACAAGGAAAAATTTTAAAGCCCTTAATAATCTAATTTCCCGACTTATAGATGTACGTATAATACATTTTATAATATTACATATGCATTCAAAATTTCTGAAGCATATATCTTATAAAAACAAATTAAATAATAAATATGAGATGTACCAGGATCTTGCCTACAAGACTGACATAATAATTAAATCAATAGAGCATCATAGAAAGTTATATGAAAACTTTATCTTACCAATTTAAGAATATGTTTATGTTTATTCATTATAAAATATCTATGCTATATTAGTATCAAACAAAAATTTGACGAGTGGTGTATGAAAAGTAATTTCTTCATAGCAAAGCGTAATTTATCGTCTTTGATATTGAACATTAACAAAGCCATACCAAAACTACAGGATATTTCTCAATCCATAAAAAACAAAATCATTTCTATGAAAAATGAAGCTATTTTATTACAAAACAAACTAAAGAATTTACTCGAAACTAATATCGACCTTGGTCTATATCATTTTTATAAAGGAAATATATCCGATGCAAAATTCAGATTTCGCCTTATTAGTATTCTTAAACCTAAATTACCAATAGCATACTATAACCTTGGAAGATGTTACTTTGTTTTACAAAACTTAAATAAAGCACAACAAAATTTTATACAGGCAATAGAATTAGACAACAATTATGCAGATGCTTTATATTGCTTAAACAAAATAACAAATCCAGCAAGCATTGTATATGTACCTGAAAATATCATAAAGCAATACTTTGATTACACTAGTGAACATTTTGTGGAGCATTGGCTCATAGCAAAACAATACAAAGCTCACGAATATGTCAAATCTTTAATAATAAACTTTTTCGGTAATAAATCGTCACATCTGAATATCTTAGACCTAGGATGCGGTACTGGTATATGTGGTCAATTTCTAAAAATGAAGAACATAGGTAATCACATAACAGGTATCGATTTATCAAATAAAATGATCCATATAGCAAGAAGTTGTTTTGTAAATGGAAAACAAGCTTACAATGAACTAATAAATATAAACATTTTTGATTTTCTAAAGAAAAATCAAGATAAGAAAAAATATGATGTTATTATCTTAACAGAAGTACTGCAGTACACCGGTAGCTTAAATCCTATCTTTAAATTATTGAAAACAATGTTAGATACAAACGGTATTATTATTGGACTTGCAAGAAGAAAGAAAGGATCAGGGTTTCAATTTATCAACGAAGGAGATTTCTTCTGCCATTCAGATGAGTACATAAAATCTTCCATTACAAAATCAGGGTTACAGTGTAGCTATTCCAGTTATTGCAAAATATATGGATCACAAGTTGAAGGAGTACTTTTCGTAGCACAATCTTACACCAGCAGTTAGTAACATTATTATATAATTAGCCAATATAAACATCTATAAGATCAAAGAAAAATTCTTACATTAATTTAAAGTTATAAGTATATGTATAGTTTACTTACAATCAAAGTTTACCATTACACAACAAATCCATATTGTACAACCTTGTACGTTATCAACATTACATTCATACATTTTTCTAAATATTTTACAGCCTAAAAAAGCTTACTATTATGCATGATACTTTATTAACAAAGTAATAGTTAACTTACATTAAGAATAAATTCTTTTACAATAAATTCAATTTCAATTATAATAGGCATTATGTATGTATAAAATATCTTTTAAAAAATCAAAAAAAAGCTATTAATTTATGGTTAACAAGTTACGTTGACATGCACAGTAAATTTATTTAAGATTAAAGGTTATACGCGGTTGTGGTGGAATGGTAGACACGCAGCGTTGAGGTCGCTGTGGTTTGATAAAGACCTTGGAAGTTCGAGTCTTCTCGACCGCACCATGTAATATTTGAGTATAATATGGAAAATTTATTTAACAGCTTTCACTCCAATAAGTATATTACAGAAAAGTCTATTACAGAATTAAGGTGTGGTATCCCAGTATTACTATATAATAGCAATAATAATTTACTAATTTTTCCTAGTGAATTAGTAGATCATCTATTATTAAGCACACTCAAAAAACATTTTAAAGATATCAACATACTAGTAACTGGTAATAGGTTAAATTTCATCTTTCAATCCTCAGGAAATCAACTCTCTAGGATTAAAATCAAAGAATCTCATGATTTAGAATATATATCCTCTTTACTAATAGGCCAAGAATTTCATAATAAAGGATCTTTTGCCATTGACAATCTCATTACAAGTACAAATCCCTTAGATAAAACTGCTATCTCTCTAATAAAACTAACAAAGCTATTACCTTCAGCAATTGCGATTGATATCAGCAGTTCTAATATACTACAATGGTGTACTGAAAATAATATAACACCTATAAAACAAGAAATAATTGATAACTATAATGAAGAATATGAAATTCAAGAAGTATGCAGTTCTCCTTTATTTTTAAAAGACTGTCCCAACGCTAAAATAAACGTGTATAGATCACATACCGGAGAGCTTGAACATTATGCAATCATTATAGGAAGTCCAGATTATAACAACCCTATCATTAGAATTCATTCTTCGTGTTATACTGGTGACTTACTGAATAGCTTATCTTGCGATTGTAGATGTCAATTGCACACAGCTATAAAATTAATGATAGAAAATAAAGGTGGAATAATCTTATACTTAGCTCAAGATGGTCGTGGTATAGGATTAGCTAATAAAATAAGAACATATCAATTGCAGATCAAGCACAATTTTGATACTGTAGACGCCAACAGGTTTTTTGGATTTGAAGATGATGAAAGAGTATTTACTCCAGCTGTAAAAATACTACAGAAATTGGGAATTTCAAGACTACAACTACTTACAAACAATCCAAATAAAATTTCAGAAATTCAGAATAATGGCATACAAGTTACAAAAATATTACCTATTTTTGTTGACACAAACCAACATAATATTAATTATATCAATACTAAAGCTAAAAGATTAGGCCATGTTTGCTAGAAGTATTTTTTATGCTACTTTTACATACTAATGTTAATCTGATGTAAATAAATAAGGTATACACTCTAGAATTACCATTGATTGACAAAAGTTTTTATTTTTGTAAGCATAGCTTAAAGGTATAAGGTTGATGATACGTATGTTTAGTAAATTCAGAAAAAACAATAATAAGAATGATAACAACAAACCATCAGACACAAATTTAGAAACAACATACAGTTGGCATGTTAGCCGTTATAACTCAGTCGTTGTACAAAGGAATATGTTGCTGTTTTTTACTACGTTAGCACTAAGCGCAGTAGGAATTAGTGTTTTTGTCATTTCTAATATCAGCAAAAACAGAACTATTGAACCATTTGTGGTAGAAATAGAAAAAAAATCTGGGATCACAACTCTAGTCAATCCTATATCAGTAAAACAATATTCAGCAGATGAGGTTTTAAATAACCATTTCATAATAGAATATGTAAGATCTAGAGAACTTTTTGATCCTAATAATTTTCAATATAACTATTATACAAAAGTTCGTTTATTTTCTAACCAAACAATATACAGTGAGTTCCGCAACTGGATAAGGTTAAGTAACCCTGCAAGTCCTTTAAATTTATATGCAAATGTAACATCAGGACACTTAAAAATCAGATCTTTACAGCATTTACGTCCAGGAAATGTACAAATCAGATTTTCCTTAGAATTTAACCATCCAAACGGCACAATAAAAAAAGATAGAATAGCTACATTATCATTTGAATACGCAACTCTTGAAATGAACGAACAGGAAAGACAAATTAATCCTTTAGGATTCCAGATAACTTACTATAGGGCAGATGATGAATTTCTATAAAATTTATATAACATTACTACTAGTCTTAGTGATGATGTTTAATGGCAGCGCGTATGCCATCAACAGAGTTGATAATCCTATTACAGTAGATAGTAGGATCAAAACTTTTGTATATAGTAATAATGAAATTTATAATGTGGTCTTTAACTACGGTTATCACTCATACATTGAGTTTTCAAAAGGTGAAACTATAAAAATGTTGGCAATGGGTAACAATGTAGGATGGAAAGTAAAACCGGTTGATAATAAGCTCTTTATAATGCCATTAGAAAAGAATGGTAAAACAAACATGTTAATAGAAACAAACAAGGGAAGAAGTTATGCTTTTGACCTTATATGCCGCAGCACAAATGAATCTGGTGATGATAATGATGAAGCAGGATACTCTGAATTAAGAGATTTAGCATATATAGTACGCTTCTACTACCCAAAGACTGAAGAAGATTTTAAGTTGGAGCAGGCAAATCTACCAGATATTTCTATTCTTAGTACAGTACAAGACCCAAAAAAACACGTTGTAATAAAACCTAATAATACAAGTGATCACTATGTTATAAATACAAAATCAGAAAACAAGAAAACATCACCTGTAGAATTATTTGATGACGGAAAACTTACATACTTTAAATTTTCAAATAACAATCAAATTATTCCTCAAGTTTATATATATAATCATCTTAATAAAAAAATACCTTGCAAAATGTTATTACTACAAGATTATGTAATAATAGAGGGTGTACATAAGAACCTATATCTAGAATATAAGAGTGAATCTGTGAAAATCACTAATAAAAAACTATAATAAAACTTACCATGGTACACTATGTCAGAAGAGCATCAAAACAACCAATACACAGAAATTGAAGATAGTGTAAATGTTGTTGGAGTAAATAGAGGAAAAAAATTCATTACAATAGGAGTAATGATAGTTGGACTAGGGTTTGCTTATTATTATTTCTTTACAAACAAAAAATCCGATGACAATCTTAATAAACCACAAGTAATAGAAGAAGCAGACATAGAAAAATTACTAAAAGAATCTGTACCACCAACTCAAGAAGTATCTCCACCTATAAATATTCCACCTCAATTACCAGAGTTACCACCCTTAGTATCACCATCTTTACCATCTATTCCAACAGTTGAAAAACCTAAAACATTAGAGGTACCAAAAACAAAACCAAAGCAATCTGTTGAGACTAAACCTTCTAAGCCTTTACCAAAAATACCTTTACCTACTCAAAATAAAATAGATATAGTTACCCCCCCCATTGCACATGCACCAACAGGATATGACAAAGAAAGAAGAACTACATCAATGTTAGCAATTTCAAACGGACAAAACCTTACATCTTCTACTACTGAAAGCGCAGAAGGAGAACCAAATATTAACAAGACCAATTCCGTTATTTCTTTACAATCTACATCTTCTCCTAATGTAGTTGCAACAAAAGTAAATAATTTAGAATTTACAATTTTACAAGGCAAAATAATTGATGTCGTACTAGAAACTGCTATTAATTCAGATCTACAGGGTACATTGAGAGGAATAGTAGCACGAGATGTTTATGCTGAAGCCAACAATACAGTAATGATTCCAAAAGGATCGAGATTAATAGGAACTTATTCTTTTAATGCCAGCCCTGGAAAAACTAGAGTTCAAATATCTTGGACTAGGGTTATCCTACCTAATGGTATTGACATAGCCATTGATTCTAATGGAACAGACGAGCTAGGAAGACAAGGAGCTTCAGGCACCGTCGATACAAAAATAGGAAACATATTAACTTCTACAATATTATTAGCTGGCGTATCTATAGCGACATCTTATGCTACATCAAAAATCCCTGAGATAAATAATAACCCTATTCTAGAATCAGATAGTAAAGACAAAGCAGATCAACAAGATGATGATTCAACTAATAAATCTAAATCCACAAAAACTACATTACCTGTAAAAATTTTATCCCAAGCAGTAGATGATTTTTCAAACTCTATAAAAGATATAATAAAGAAATACTCTAATAACAATCCTACAGTATACGTAGACCAAGGTACTCTGCTAAAAGTATTTGTTAACAAAGACATTATATTTCCAAAATCAACAGTTTATGGAGTAGATATTGTTAATTAATTATAAAGGTTTATATGACAACAAGTTATGCCGCTTTAGATACGTATCTTGAACCATTACAATCTATCTTTCATGAAGATGGAGTAAATGAAGTATCTATAAATCAGGAATGCGAAGTATGGATAGAGAATAGAGGGAACATACGTTGTGAATCTATTCCAACCCTTAATTTATCACATTTAAAAGCATTAGGAAGGTTAATAGCTCAAGCAACAGAACAGAAAATAAGTGAAGAAAACCCCTTGTTATCAGCAACTTTACCTAACGGTTATCGTATACAAATTGTATTTCCACCAGCTTGTGAAGCAACTACAGTAGTTATGTCGATTAGAAAACCATCAGCTATGGAACTCTCATTAGACGACTATGAAAAAATGGGCGCATTTAATCAAGCTATAACAGAAACTCAAGAAAACAATATAGATAATCAATTAAAAGAATTATTAAAACAAAAAAAAATTAAACAATTTTTAGAATATGCTGTAATAAACAAAAAAAATATAATAATAAGTGGCGGTACATCAACAGGAAAAACTACTTTCACTAATGCAGCATTACGAAGTATACCTAAAGATGAAAGATTAATCACAGTAGAAGATGCGAGAGAAATTGTCTTAAGTCATCACCGTAACAGAGTACATTTAATCGCCTCGAAAGGAGGACAAGGTAGAGCTAAAGTGAGTACTCAAGATTTAATAGAGGCATGTCTAAGATTACG
Source organism: Ehrlichia japonica (assembly GCF_000632845.1). Lineage (NCBI taxonomy): Bacteria > Pseudomonadati > Pseudomonadota > Alphaproteobacteria > Rickettsiales > Anaplasmataceae > Ehrlichia > Ehrlichia japonica. The sequence goes on from NZ_CP007474.1 coordinate 1,138,039, forward strand.
TCCAGACAGGATAATAGTAGGAGAATTACGAGGATCTGAAGCATTTAGTTTTTTAAGAGCAATTAATACAGGTCATCCTGGATCCATATCTACATTACATGCTGACACACCAATGATGGCGCTAGAACAATTAAAATTGATGGTTATGCAAGCAGGCCTTGGCATACCTCCAGATCAAATAATTAATTATATTACCAATATAGTAGATATTGTAATCCAATTAAAAAGAGGATCAGAAGGTACAAGGTATGTATCAGAAATACTATTCACTAAATCTTTACAGAAAAATGGTTAAATGATACGTAAATTTTTATAATTAAGTTGTTGTTTTTATGGATAGTGTAAGTGCAAACCACATACGTAATATTTTATTCCTTGTTTTAGGTGCATTCTTCGGACTGGAATTTTGCTTTTATTTATCAGGAGTGCTATTTATCTTGATGGTATGGGGACCAGATTATCTAGATTTTAATTCTATAAATCCTAGTTTCAGCAATTTTCCAGACAGAATCTGGCCAACCATTTTTAATTATGTAGAACATTGGTGGCATAATCCTTCTTCATATGACACATTATTATTAGTCAAGCTATTGTCATCATTATGCACCCCAATAGGTATCCTAAGTATAATATTATGGAATCTAAGAAATATACTATTTGATTGGAGGCCATTTAAAAAGAAAGAATCATTACATGGAGATTCAAGATGGGCAACAGAAAAAGACATTCGTAAAATAGGACTACGCAGCAGAAGAGGCATATTACTAGGAAAAGACAAAAGAGGCTACCTTATTGCTGATGGATTTCAACATGCTTTACTATTTGCACCAACTGGGTCCGGAAAAGGTGTAGGCTTTGTAATACCGAATTTATTGTTCTGGGAAGATTCTGTAATAGTGCACGATATAAAATTAGAAAACTATGATCTTACAAGTGGATGGAGAAAAAAAAGAGGACAAGAAGTCTTCGTTTGGAATCCAGCACAACCTGATGGGATAAGCCACTGTTATAACCCACTGGATTGGATAAGTTCTAAACCAGGACAAATGGTAGACGATGTACAAAAAATTGCCAATTTAATAATGCCTGAACAAGACTTTTGGTACAATGAAGCACGCAGTTTATTCGTGGGAGTAGTATTATATCTATTAGCAGTACCAGAAAAAGTAAAATCTTTTGGAGAAGTTGTACGCACAATGCGTAGTGATGATGTAGTATATAATTTGGCAGTTGTATTAGACACCATAGGAAAAAAAATCCACCCAGTTGCATACATGAATATAGCTGCATTTTTACAAAAAGCTGATAAAGAGCGTTCAGGTGTAGTGTCAACTATGAACTCATCTTTAGAATTATGGGCAAATCCATTAATTGATACAGCAACAGCTTCAAGTGATTTTAACATTCAAGAATTTAAAAGGAAAAAAGTAACGGTATACGTTGGGCTAACACCAGATAACTTAACTCGTCTTAGACCTTTAATGCAGGTATTTTATCAACAAGCAACAGAATTTTTATGTAGAACTTTACCGTCAGATGACGAACCTTACGGTGTATTATTTCTAATGGATGAGTTTCCAACACTAGGAAAAATGGAGCAATTCCAGACTGGTATTGCGTATTTCCGTGGATACAGAGTCAGATTATTTTTGATTATTCAAGATACTGAGCAGCTTAAAGGTATATATGAAGAAGCAGGAATGAATTCATTTTTATCAAACTCTACCTATAGAATTACTTTTGCAGCAAATAATATTGAAACTGCAAACTTAATATCACAATTAATAGGAAATAAAACTGTTAATCAGGAATCCTTAAACAGGCCTAAATTCTTAGATTTAAATCCTGCATCTCGCTCATTACACATATCAGAAACACAAAGAGCCTTATTACTACCTCAAGAAGTGATAATGTTACCTAGAGATGAGCAAATTCTTTTAATAGAATCTACTTATCCTATAAAATCAAAAAAAATAAAATACTACGAAGACAAAAACTTTACAAAAAAATTATTAAAAAGCACTTTTATACCTACTCAAGAACCTTATGATCCTAATAACATAAAACCAACAAAAAAAGAAAATGAAGATCCCATTCCTAGTATTGAAAGTGATATTCCTGAAAACAAATCTGATAATACCGAGAACGTCACAAAAGAAGAAGATGCAATATATGACAGCACAGAAGCATACTATGATGAAGATGAAGATAATGATGACGAAGACTTCAACTTTGATGATCTAAATGAATACATAGATGAAGAAGACTATGAAGATGAGAATGAGGAGTATAATGATGAATCTGAAGACTATGACTACACTACAGAGGAAGAAGATGATGATCATAACAACAACAGTCATGAAGATGACAAATACGAGAATAAAAGTAGAGATAAAAGCAATTTAGATTATGAAAATGATTACAATGATAAAGAACAATCTGAGAATCAAGATTCCAAAAATGAAGACAAATAACTTATAAATTTCTTTATAACAACAGAAATTATTCAAAGCACAAAAGATTTAACCAAAACTTAGCATTCACTAAACTATATTATAGGGAAATTTACCTTACTATACATGGAACATACAGAAACATACTAATATAAGTCAAACACAGATTAGTAATTTGAAATTCACATCACTAATAATAATTAAAACCTGGCAAAATCAACCTGAACCAAACTTTTTAGATATTATAACATTATATGTTATGACTGATTTTATATCTTAAACTGAATTTAATAGTTATATAACCATATCCTGAAAAATCCATGTTTTATGCTATTACTTACAAATTGTTACTAACTTTATCAATACACTATCAATTTTATTTTAATTACTTTAGTACAAAAAAAAGATTTTTCCAGAGTAAGCTTTCTCTAAAAAGTCAACATACCTTACAACATAAGGTCCACCCTATAAATAATAGAATTCAGATGTTTATATTTAAACAATAAGTAAATATTACACAAGTCTTCTATACATATTTTTTAGACTTTACTTTTCAACATTAATAAAAACTCACTTCCTCCAATTTGAATAGGACTCTATTTCTCTACATACAAAAAGCAACAAGCAAACAAAAAAAAAAATAGCAAGCGACACTTAAAAGTATCACCTGCTATCTAAAAACAACTAAATCCTATAATTATATAATGCTATTAACTGCATTATTATCAGCATTTTCTTGAGTAAGAAAATGATTATATCCTACAAAATAAAGATTAAGGCAACAACATACATGACTATTATCCAATAAACTGCTCGAATCTTCTACATTTTGAAACTCATAAACATATTTTTCATCGATTAGTTCTGATACAGGACACAATATTTTGTTTATAGAATCTGGTAATATTGTACATTCATTTGCAGGTAAGTTCATAGAATCTACATTTATAATAACATGTAAGTTTTCTTTTACTAAGAACTTAGGGTTATCTTCTCCTTGGTGGGTTTTAGAAATTTCTTCTTCTGCAATAGCTGAAGCTGCTGGTGCTGATGAAGGTTGAAATATTGTTTCATTATGAAATATTGTTTCATTACCTTCTTGATGAGTTCCAGAATGATCTCCTGCTTCTACAACAGGATTATTATTACTATCATCCAAAATTGCATGCATAATCATGTTTAACAAATTCTGACCCTGGTGAGTTTCAGAAATTTCTTTTTCTCCTCCTAAAGAAACTGGAACTGTTTGATCTAATGTAACAAGATTATCACTTGTAACAGCTGAATGTAAGTCTTCTTTAAGGTTATCTTCTCCTTGGTGGGTTTTAGAAATTTCTTCTTCTGCAATAACTGAAGCTGCTGGTGCTGATGAAGGTTGAAATATTGTTTCATTACCTTCTTGATGAGTTCCAGAATGATCTCCTGCTTCTACAACAGGATTATTATTACTATCATCCAAAATTGCATGCATAATCATGTTTAACAAATTCTGACCCTGGTGAGTTTCAGAAATTTCTTTTTCTCCTCCTACAGAAACTGGAACTGTTTGATCTAATATAACAAGATTATCACTTGTAACAGCTGAATGTAAGTCTTCTTTAAGGTTATCTTCTCCTTGGTGGGTTTTAGAAATTTCTTCTTCTGCAATAACTGAAGCTGCTGGTGCTGATGAAGGTTGAAATATTATTTCATTACCTTCTTGATGAGTTCCAGAATGATCTCCTGCTTCTACAACAGGATTATTATTACTATCATCCAAAATTGCATGCATAATCATGTTTAACAAATTCTGACCCTGGTGAGTTTCAGAAATTTCTTTTTCTCCTCCTACAGAAACTGGAACTGTTTGATCTAATATAACAAGATTATCACTTGTAACAGCTGAATGTAAGTCTTCTTTAAGGTTATCTTCTCCTTGGTGGGTTTTAGAAATTTCTTCTTCTGCAATAACTGAAGCTGCTGGTGCTGATGAAGGTTGAAATATTATTTCATTACCTTCTTGATGAGTTCCAGAATGACCTCCTGCTTCTACAACAGGATTATTCTTACTATCACCCAAAATTGCATGCATAATCATGTTTAACAAATTCTGACCCTGGTGAGTTTCAGAAATTTCTTTTTCTCCTCCTACAGAAACTGGAACTGTTTGATCTAATGTAACAAGATTATCACTTGTAACAGCTGAATGTAAGTCTTCTTTAAGGTTATCTTCTCCTTGGTGGGTTTTAGAAATTTCTTCTTCTGCAATAACTGAAGCTGCTGGTGCTGATGAAGGTTGAGATATTATTTCATTACCTTCTTGATGAGTTCCAGAATGATCTCCTGCTTCTACAACAGGATTATTCTTACTATCACCCAAAATTGCACGCACAAATATGCTTAACAAATCTTCAGTTTTACTATATGTATCAACACTTACTTCATTATTATCAATATTATTATCAATATCCATAAAAATCTCCTTTAATTTCAAATGTATTGCACAAACTCGACTTACAAAAAAACTAGTTCCTTTATTATAAAATAATACTACTAGATAAGAATTGATACCTCATATATGTATTAGGATACAACCTAAACACCAACCAGCCTTTCAATTCCATGATATATATTATGATGTATATGTTTAACTGTAATTTATATCCATAACTTATAAAAGTAATAAATATTAATTGAACTTGGCAAGAAAAAACATTACAATAGAACTGGTTACTTTATCATTAATTATTCTGTAATGACACACTTTATAACGGACAGGTGCATAAGATGCAAATACACTGATTGTGTTGAGGTATGTCCAGTAGATTGTTTCTATGAAGGAGTGAATATGTTAGTAATAGATCCTGACCAATGTATAGATTGTGGTGTGTGTGTCCCTGAATGTCCTATCGATGCAATTGTCCCAGATGACTCCATAAGAGATGTACTAGAATTCAGTGATAGTGCCTTAAATGAAGAACAGAAAAATCTTAAAAAATTTTATGAAATAAATAAAAAATTTTCTAAAAAATGGAAAAACATAACATCTGCTAAACCTGCTAATCCAGAAGCAGAATCTTATAAGTATACAAAAAATAAGTTTATTTATTTCGATGAAAACTTAAGCGAATAGTATATGTTTTTACATCATATAAACTTACACTTAGCAAGTTTATATTAATTTTAATATTACACAACATTTTAGGTGTTGTACTTCGACATTATGTAACTTTATGCTGCACTAAAAATTTACATGATATCCTCTACTTTTGTTAAATTAACCCACTAATTAAAAAATCAACTCATACTGAGCATAGCATCCAAAGATTTTCTAGCCATATTACTAACTTCAACATCAAGAGTAACTTCAGGATAACCATTTTTTAAACATAAATATAATTTTTCTAAAGTATTTAAACGCATATGTGGACATTTACTACATGAAACACATCCACTATCTGAAGAATTGACAACATAAAAAGTACTGCCAGAGGATACTTTTTTCATTTGATGAATAATGCCTTCCTCAGTTAGAACTATAAACTCTGAATTAGGCCTTTCAGAAGAAAATTTTAATAACTGAGTTGTTGATCCAATGAAATTAGCATGCCTTAATAAATGACCAGGACACTCAGGGTGAGCTATAACATATGCTTTGCTATGTCTAACCATCATGTCAATTAATTTGCGCTCAGAAAAGCTCTCATGCACCATACAAGTACCAGGCCATAAAATCATCTTTCTGTTTGTTTTTTTTTCTAAAAAACTTCCTAGAAATTTATCTGGAGCAAATAGAATTTGTTTTTCTTCTGGTATTTGTCTTATTATTTTTTCGGCACTTGAAGATGTACAAATTATATCAGAATAAGCTTTAACCTCTGCTAAAGAATTAATATAAGTAATTGATACACAATCCTTATGCAATTCACGAAATTTTTTAAAACTTTCAGCATCACAAGAATCAGCTAAAGAACATCCTGCATTTAAATCCGGTAACAAAACTTTTTTTGTAGGATTAATGATTTTTGCAACTTCAGCCATAAAATATACACCACAAAATACAATAACATCAGCTGTTGTTGTGGCTGCCTTTCGAGAAAGCTCCAACGAATCACCAATAAAATCAGCAACATCTTGTATTTCTGGATCTTGATAGTAATGAGCAAGAATTATAGCATTACTTTCCTGAGCTAAATGACGTATCTCTTGTAGCAGCTTCATAATATCAAGTTCTTTCATGTAATTATTATGACAAAAAAATTACTTTTTAACAATCAAATACATAATGTTCCATGAACTAAAAATACAATCTTGAAAAGAATATAATTCCTTATAAACCCTGCTTATATTAAATATATCATGCTGTTTATCACTAACTTTCTTCGTATATACACCTGTCAATTTCATACTTAACAGGAAAGAACGAAATGACTTATGGTATTGACGATAATTACAACAAAATACATATTGTATTTTAACATTAAAAGAATTTATAATATTTATTAGTTCATCCATTTGATAAAATTTGCTAAAAGACCCTCCTGCTTTTTCAATGACATTGTTCAATTCTATTAGAGTTCCAAATATTGGTATTGATATATACAATACACCATCTGATTTCACAACTCGAAGTAATTCCAACAGAGAAACACTAATATTACAAGACCATTGTAAAACCATTGAGGTAATAATAATATCAAAAAAGTTTTCACAAAATGGCATTATATCCATATGACAATTTATTGATAATGCATTATTTTTTTCTTTAGCCAAAACACACATTTCCTGAGATAAATCCACTTGAATAAAATTATGGTGTGTAATATCTAAGAGTTTACCTATATTTCCAGTACCACATCCTACATCTAGTATGTTTTTCTTATCACAATCTTTCAATGTCACAGTACTACACAATTCACGCAAAATCACATTTTGTATATCAGAGAATTTATCATACGAATTTGCTGCACCATCAAATGCTTTCTGTATTTTTTGAGTAACAAGATCCATACTGCATAATCACTATAACAATAAAAATAGCATAGACAAAAACGTCACTATAAACTGACAAAAAAAACACACTTGTACTGTACATTATAAAAAATAGCTTCCACATCTATCGATATAGGATGTATTATGTTATACACAGTTTAAAACAGATAACTATCTTAGTATCTACATGTAACTTATACTGTAAATTACTTAGTAAGTTTTATACTACCAGCATACTACTAAATAAATCCAACTCAATAAAAAATTACATACAAAGAGTTTTACCAATGAATTTCTTTCAAAAAAAATCAACACAAGATAACTCTTACACTTTTTCAATCCCTATACAATTGTTTACAGAAGCTGTATGGAAAAACAGAAGTTATGCAAATTTTGCAGAAAATGGTTATATAAAAAATGTAATTGCATTTAGATCTATCCACATGATTGCGTCGGCAGCAGCATCTGTTCCTATACTATTAAATAAAATTGAAAAAAATAACACATTTCAAGTAAAAAATCATGCCTTATTAAAATTAATATCTAGACCAAACAGCACTACATCAAAATCAGAATTCATTGAAGGAATCCTCACTTATAAATTGATTGGTGGTAACGCTTACATTTTAATGATAGAAAATCACGATATGGTGCCTAAGGAATTACATCTTTTGCGACCAGACAGAGTTGAAATCATTTCAGGAAAAGACAATAGACCATATTCATATCGCTACTCGATAAATAACTGCAATTACAACTATAAAATTAATAAATTAACAAATTATTCACAAATCTTACACATAAAAAATTTCCACCCACTAAATGATTATTATGGTCTATCTCCTATAGAGGCAGCCTCATATAGTATAGATCAACATAACCAGGCTGGATCTTGGAATCAAGCAATGTTACAAAACGGCGCTAGACCAAGTGGAGCATTAATTGTAAATGCAAAAGGTAGCAATAATGGAAGTTTAACTCAAGAACAATATATTCGTTTAAAATCACAAGTAGATGAATTCTATTCTGGACCAAGAAATGCTGGAAGACCAATATTACTTGAAGGAGGATTAGATTGGAAAGAAATGAGCTTATCTCCTAAAGATATGGATTTTATTGATTCAAAGCACAGTTCAGCACGTGATATTGCACTAGCATTCGGCGTACCCCCCCAATTACTTGGCATTCCCGGAGATAATACCTATAGCAATCTTATTGAAGCAAGACTATCATTATGGGAACAAACAATATTGCCTCATCTAGATAATATTATTTCACATTTCAACAATTGGCTAGCTCCTAAATTTGGAAATAATATATTTTTATCATACGATAAAGATTCCATTTCTGTATTAACAGAAAAAAGAAAACAGCTTTGGCAATATGTAGAAAATGCAACTTTTATGACTATAAATGAAAAAAGAGCAGCTTTTGGATTACCACCAATAGAGAATGGAAATACTCTATAACATATTACCAAAACACACAACAATTTTAATAATCTCTGAGATCTTGCAAATTTTAATCAATTAAAAAACACATAATATATAAGAAATATTTTGAAATCTCAGAATTTTATAACCAATTTTATTAATAACAATTATAGAAATTCTCTTATGCAACAGAAAACATGTAACTTACTTTTATCTGAAAAAAATATAAAACAATCCGGGACTTTCTCAGGATATGCAAGCGTATTTAATGTTGTTGACAGGCAAAAACATGTCATATTACCAGGAGCATTTAGCAGCTCTATAAAAAATATACATAAAATAAAGTTATTATGGCAGCATAACTCAACAGAACCTATAGGCAATATTACCAGTATGGTTGAAAATAACATAGGACTCTACATAACAGCAAATTTATTACTAGACTTACAAAAAGGAAAAGAAGCATATTTAATGCTTAAAAATGGTATAATCAACGCACTATCAATAGGATATAGTGTTATAGATGACCACATGAATGACAACACAGGTGTAAGAATACTAAAAAAAGTATCCTTATGGGAAATTAGCTTAGTCACATTCCCTGCTAATATACATTCGAAGGTAACTAATGTTAAGGATATACATAAAGATTTAGACATATCTTTTACAGAAGCTAAATTTGCCTTAGATAAGTTGAGTTCAATGATCGATTTTTAAGTCAGTCCTTTTCACATCACTTAAATCAATAACAATTTTATAAATACACCTATCATCAGCTTCCTTAATAGAAAATACAGCTCCATTTTTGTGCTTAAAAACTTCATTTGTAACAGGTACCCTACCAATCATAGATAAAATGAGTCCACCTATTGTTACATAATCGTCTTCCTCACAATCCCTAAAATCAATGTTAAAAGTTTCTTCTAAATTTTTAACTAATACTCTAGCATTCACTTCAATCTTGTTATCAGAGATATTCACAATACTCGGAACGGTAGGAACACCATGTTCATCATCTATATCACCTACTATTTCCTCAATAAGATCTGCCATAGTAATCAATCCTTCTGTTCCTCCATATTCATCTATCACTATAGCAACATGTATGTGAGAAGATTGCATTTTTATGAATAAGTTAACTGCCTTCATTGATGGAGGGATATACATGACCTCACGGATTATATTCCCTGCATTAAAATCATTATAAAAATTTGAGATTATGTCTTTAATGTGAATAAATCCTATTATGTTATCTAAATTATTCTCATATACTAAAACTCTAGTATATTGTCCACTTATTACTTTATCTATCAAGTGTTTACTATTAGACATGTCTGTAATATTTATAGCGTAGATTTCTGTCCTAGGAATCATTACATCCCTTACCAAGCAATCATTAAATTTTATAAGGTTATAAAACATTCTGGAGTTGGTAAAACACTCGTTACTACTGATCAAATTATTTTCGATAATCTTTTTTAGTTTTGGCATTTTTTTTAACATAAATGAAACTAACCTAACACTTAACGATTCTCCTAAGGAAAACATATCTTCACTATCGCTATTATCAGAAAGCTTGTCACTCATATACAATGTATAATTCTTTATTATTACTTAAGTATACTATTCAAAACTTTATTTTCTATATAAAGTTTGTGTTAATAAACTTGTTAATAACCCAGCATGAGAGATGTCAATAAAAGTTGCCCACATTCCATTACATAGTTATCCACAGAGTTATTAGGAAGATGAAGTTAGCAATAACTGTCGTATAAGGTCCCAATTAAAACTACAGTTATCAACATAATTCACATATTACTTATACACACATGTTATATTAGAAAATCAATATAATACATACTTTATTAACAGAGTTATTCACAAAAAAACATTAGTAAAACTTTGACATGCATTTTTCAAAAATGAGTTTTATCAACATAATTCACAGGATTAACTATAAAAACTATCTATAAGGATATAATATACATATAATTTCTATGAGAGTGGAT